>NZ_LZHN01000013.1:0-50039 GCF_001690435.1 Gilliamella sp. Nev3-1
ACACAGGCACACAGGCACACAGGCACACAGGCACACAGGCACACAGGCACACAGGCACACACATTTGAACAATGCCGAAAGTTAACACTACCATTATGGATTTCATCATTTTTTAAGGTTTTCCAGTGCTTTCCTTATCATAATACACACCTAATAATATTTTTAAATTTTGCACAACAAATAAAACCTGTATTTTTAATAAAAATAACTAAAGCATATGGTAATATTCTTGAGTTAATACATATTCTTTTAAATATTAGACATAATGTTTTCAAAATTATGATGGCGCTATTCGGTTTAATAATATCTAATAACGTGGCGTCAATTTTATCTGCTGTAACAACAAAAGAGATTTATGGTAGTGCGCCATACTTAACTTTTGATGGTGGACGTTCGCATGCTGATTCTGTTTCTCCATTATTGTCAATTACGCTGCCTGATAATAAAGTTATTAATGCATTAGAAGATGAATCAAGTATGGAAAGTCCGATAATATTAGATAAAAAATCTGCTACTTTTGCTGATATAAAAACATTGGTACCATTTAAAAACTATCCAAATATATTAACCGATGAAGTTATTGATAATAATGGTTATTGGCAAGATGATGATGGCGATAAGCTTAATCACACAAGCACAAGTAAATTAACTATTAACTGGCAAAATTTGGAAGGTCAAGATATAACTAGTTATGTAAAAAACAACTCAAATAGCGTATTGAATGGGTGTGATGCGCCTTATAAACTGACCTTAAAATTAGATGATATTGAAATAGTGACTCAATATGGTATACCATCAAAAAGTGGTAAATTTACAGGTGGGAAACATACCTATTATATTTATCCTAAAATTGATAAACCTAAGTTTTGTTACGCAAAACCGAATTTAGAGTTTGATCTTCATTCTAGCGAACTCCCTTATGACGGCGCGATTTCTTCTATTAACGCAGGAAATGGCGAGTGGAATAAGCATAGGGGGTTTTATGCTTATAATCCAGCGAATTCTGGAGCAAATTTTCCAACCACAGGATCTCATAATTTATTTTTTTACTTGAGTGTTGCAGGAATGAAAGCACAAGATATTGTGAATAAGAATGGTCGAACAATTTCGAAGGGAGGGGTAACATTAGCGTTAAATGCTGAAAATACGCTACCGACAGGGTTAGTCAAAATTACCTTAATGGGCCCTAAGGAGAATAACCCTGGTTCCTTTATTCCTTCAACATTTTATTTACACGATAAAAACAATGGCCCATTGTATAGTTTTAGATTAGAGCGTTGGTATGTAGCTAAAAAAGGCGGTGCAGGCGGTTATCAAAATGCTGTAACGTTTTGTAATAATTTTAATGGTGGCGGGTATCGTGTAATTAAAGTGCTGGACTTTTCTAATTCAAATCGAGCAGGAAGTGTTGATTGGCAAAATGGTATAATAGACGAAACTTATTTACGAAAAATTAGTTATAAAGAAAATGGTTATTGGATGGGAGGATTACTTAGCGAATGGGGGCGTATGACTCAAATTTACTACAAAGACAGTGATTGGGAGTTTTTTCAAGTAGGTGATCCGGAGTGGAAGGATGCAACTAACCGTGCATATTATTGGACATCAGATCAAAAATACAAGGGCACTAATTTTGTTGTAGAGGCTAATAATGGGCTTGTTGGTGATAGAGGGCATTCAGATCAAGATTATAGAGTAGCCTGCGTTACTCCTTAATTTGTAGTTATCATCTAAAACAGATCTAATCATGATTATTTAGGCAAGTAAAGAACCCAATTTTTGTCTAGATAATCAATAGAGTTCATACAGATGTAAACTAAGAACTAATCTGATTGCTAATTAGTTTTTAGACAATACGCCAGCAAATGCTACTTTTCTTATTTAAAAAGTAAAATGTTTAACAACTATTGATCACACACTTTAATAGAAATTAGTTTTAGATTTAAAAATACTTATGAATATAGTTAACAATAAACTATATTGTTATAAAGTGAGTTTTGTATCAAAAAAATATTCTATAATTGTGAAAAAGCATTGATATTAAAAGGTGATAAATAAATGGAAAAAAAAATTGGTTTTATTGGTTTAGGTAACATGGGAAATGCCATATTGCAAGGTATTTTGGGTAGTAATATTGTGCCAGGAACACAAATTTATGTTTATGATCATCATCCGGAAAAAGGTCAAGTTCTTAATCAAACTTATTCAGTCAATAATCTCGATTCAGCAAGAGATGTTGCTCGTGAGGCCGATATAGTTTTTATTGCGGTTAAACCTAATGTGATTGTTGATGTACTTGTTGATATTCAAAAAGAGTTAAAGAAAAATACCATCGTTATTTCAATTGCGGCAGGTGTTACCATTAAAACAATTGCTAAATGTGTAGGTTATGAGCAAAAAATTATACGAGTTATGCCAAACACACCAGCACTTGTTAATGCCGCAATGTGTTCAATTACTCCCAATACCGAAATTACGGATGAAGAATTATCTGCTGTTCAACAATTATTAAATTGTATTGGTGAAACAGAAGTTGTTCCTGAAGATTTAATTGACGCAGTTATTGGTGCAAGTGGATCTTCCCCCGCTTTTGTGTTTATGTTTATTGAAGCACTAGCTGATGGCGCGGTTAAAAGCGGATTATCAAGAAAACAAGCTTACAAGTTTGCTGCCCAAGCAGTTTTAGGATCGGCAAAACTATTATTAGAAACAGGTAAACATCCAGGTGAATTAAAAGATATGGTCTGCTCACCTGCTGGCACTACAATTGAGGGAGTGCAAATGCTTGAAGCTAAAGGCTTTCGGTCAGCTGTGATTGATGCTGTGGAAGCAACGGTTAATAAATCTAAATATCTTGCGGAAAAGTAAATATAAAATTATCTATATTTTATATTTATTAAGTAATTTTAATGGCATTGCAAAACAAAAAATATGATTAAATATTAATCATTGTTGGGCGTGAGCAATATAGAAAAAGTGTTTAATGAAGAGTGAATAAAACATCTTTCTTTAGCTATGAACAATATTAATTTAAAAAATGGCAACAAATACTTGATGATTTGAATAGGTAAAATAATAACTAGTAAATTAATACTAGTTATTATATTGTTGATGTGCGAAAATATTTAACAAAATATTACAGACTTTTAATTTTCGATTATCAGCTATAAATTTAACTCTATCAATATAATTCATAAATAAAAAAGCTAAATTTACAAATCTTAACAAAAAATAAGTTTATTTACTTTAAAGCGATACGTTTTTATGTTTATAATCTAATGCATTATTTATGCTAGTTATTAGCTATTTATTTCAGGCTCTAAAAATAAAATATATTAAAAGTGAATTAAGAAAGAGTAATTAATAAATTATTAGTTACTAAGCTTGTTAATTTAATTTTATAAAGACAAAAGCAAGTGGGAAATTTTTGAAAAATGAGATAGGAAATGATATAATGAAGAAAGAACAGCACACAGCACACAGCACACAGCACACAGCACACAGCACACAGCACACAGCACACAGCACACAGCACACAGCACACAGCACACAGCACACAGCACACAGCACACAATTTGAACAACTAAAAAAAATAACTTTACATATACCGCTGTTTTTTAAAGTTTTTATACAATTTGTTTGTCATCAAGCTTGTTTGTGCATAATATCACCCAATTCACAGATTAAACGTTATATTTCCCAAGCAATTTGGGCATTATTTGGATTAATGATATCGAATAATGCTATGTCAGCATTATCCGCTGTGACGGTAAAAAAGATCCATGGTAGTTCGCCCTATTTAACCTTTGATGGCGGTGCGACTCATGCAGATTCAGTTAGTCCCTTATTATCAGTAACATTGCCTGGAAACAAAATTGTTACTGTATCAAATGATAGCTCAAGTATGGAAAAACCATTAGTATTAGATAAACTTTCAGCCACTTTTTCAGATATCAAGACATTAGTGCCTCATGAAAATTATCCAGAGGTATTGGCAGATAAAGTCATTGATGACAATGATTATTGGAAGGATGATGATGGCGATACATTTCATCGTGTCAATTCGAGTAAATTAAAAATAAAATGGGAAAATATAGAAGGGCAAGATATTACTGATTATGTGAAGCACAATGCCAATAGCTTACTCAATGGGTGTGATGCACCTTATAAATTGACGTTAGAAGTTGGGGATATGAGTATTGAAACAGAATATGGCATACCATCTCAAGGAGGTCATTTTACGGGAGGAAAACATACCTATTTCCTTTATCCAAAGGTAGATAAACCTAAGTTTTGTTACGCAAAACCAAATTTAGAGTTTGATTTTCACTCGGGTAAAATCCCTTATAATGGTGCGATTTCATCTATTAACGCAGGTAATGGCGAATGGAATAAGTACAGAGGATTTTATGCTTATAATCCAGCGAATCCTGGGGCAAACTTTCCAACCACAGGCTCTCATAATTTATTTTTTTACTTGAGTGTTGCAGGAATGAAAGCACAAGAATTTATTAATACGAATGGTGATACAATTTCCAAAGGAGGAGTAACGCTCAAATTACATAGGGAAAATAGTTCTCCTACTGGTTTAGTCAAAATTACCTTAACGGGTCCAAGTTTAGAAAATCCCGGAGCTTTTACACCTTCGACATTTTATTGGCGAGATGCAAATAATCAACCATTATATAGTTTTAAGCTTGAGCGTTGGTATATAGCTAAAAAAGGTGGTGGTGCAGGTGGGTATCAAAATGCAGTAGCATTTTGTAATAATTTTAATGGTGGTGGGTATCGGATAACAAAAGTACTTGATTTTACTAATGGAAGGGCCAGTAGAGTCAACTGGCAAATAGGTATAGTTGAACCGTTTTATCTAAGAAAAATTAGTTATAAAGCGAATGGTTATTGGATGGGGGGATTATTTAGTGAATGGGGGCGTATGACACAGCTTTACTATAAAGACAGTGATTGGGAATATTTTCGTGTTGGCGATCCCGCTTGGGGAGATTCTAGAGCCATTTATTGGACTTCAGATGATCAAAATCGTTGGCACTATAATTATGTTGTAGAGGCCAATACTGGTGGTGTTGGTGATAGAGATCATTCGGATCAAGATTATAGAGTAGCCTGCGTTACTCCTTAATTGGTATTTATGTTTTGAACATACATTTAATTGTAACTATTTAGCAGGAAAAGTCTCTATCTTCTGCTAAATAGTTGGTCGCATCAAATACAGAAATTACTGATAAAGAATTAATTATTTTACAAACATTACTGAGTTTTATTGTTAAAACCGAGATTGTGCTAAAATTTAATTGGTATCGTTGTTAGTGCAACTGGAAAGATTCTAGCTTTTTGGTTAATATTTATTAATGAGTTAATTGATGGCTCTGTTAAATATGGATTATTAAGAAAATAAGCTTTAAATTTATAATGTTATGTGATTGGATTAGCAATTATTGATTGTTTTATTTGTGAGTGACTAATAAATCTTTTAAAAGATTGCTTGCATTAGTAAACTAATTATGAGTAAATAGACCCAAGCATACGACATGCGGATTTATTTTGTAACATTTCGATATATGTAGTTTGTAGTTTACTATGTCTTAAAGATTAGTTTTCTTCAGTATCTTCTTCTTAGTGTTAATGAGTAATCTAGGTTTTATGTTTTTGAATATAGCCTTAGTGGCTAAGATTAATTTATTTATAGGAAGATTATTATGTCTAAGAAAACTGGTCAAGTTAAGTGGTTCAACGAAAGTAAAGGTTTTGGTTTTATTTCACCTGCTGATGGTAGTAAAGATGTATTTGTACATTTTTCGGCAATTTCTGGTGATGGATTCAAAACGTTAGGCGAAGGTCAACAAGTAGAATTCTCAATTCAAGACAGTCCTCGTGGCCCTGCGGCAGCAGATGTAACCATTATCTAAGATTTACGCCTTATCTTTTATTATCTTATCAGTAAACATTTACTGGTAAGATGTTTAGTTATTAGACTTCCCGCCTTAAATCCTTTATCATTAATTAGCTATTTTATAACATAGATTATTCTCATTTTTAATGAGGTCATGAATAAACATATGATACAAAGAAAATAATGAAAAAGTTAGTATTATCTATTGCATTATTAGGTCTTTCGTCGGTTGCTATGGCTGATTCATCTCAATCATGTAATGCTTATTTTGATAAAGTTGACAGTATAGTGAAAGCTATCCCTGAAAATACTGCAACAAAGCAACAAACCAATATGATAAAACAAAATTTAGAAAACGCTAAACAACAAATTCCTTCAATGCCAGAAACTGAACAAGAATCAGCTTGTAAACAAGGCATCAATTTACTTAAACAAATTGATGCAATTTTAATTAAAAAATAAGTGTTTTATAAGCCAATTTATCATTGATTATGACGAAAATCCCAAGGGGCTATTGGATATTTATCTTTCCATAGCCCTTTTTTGTTTTGTTTTGCATTTTCCTCTAATTTTACCATTATCTTGTTGTCAGCGATCCCTTTATAACGATAAGCCCAAGCATAACCACTTTCTACCATTTTGGCATTGATATTCACCTTATTAAAAAAGATAGTACCTAAAGTTCTTTTATAGATATCTTTTTTATTTTCTTTAACAAAAACATTTTTACCCGCAATGAGTGAGGCTAAATGTTCTCGTGATGCATCACCAAAGGCTTGCCCTCTTTCTGGCGCATCAATATCAAGTAATCGAACACGAATTTTTTGCTTTTTTACCGTCAAAATATCTACTGTGTCTCCATCAATCACTCTGACAACTTTACCACTGAAATCGGCATAAGCTAGTGTATTTGATAAACAAAACAAAATAATAAAAATCAATAAGTGTTTTAAACAATTCATGATAAATAAAAAAGGTATAATTATTTGTAGCATTATACATTGATTATTGAAACTTATGACATTGTGATGATATTTTTACTTGATAGTTAGTCGTTTATTTCATGACTGCTTATGTGTTTACACTATGATAAGCAAAATCTAACTTAGCAATGATAAATTATTTTTAATAAGAAAATAGCATTATATTCAGCCACACTTATATTGTGTATGGCTGATTGAGGTAGGGAGACTTTTAAATTAAAAAGTATTGGTATCTTGGAATAAACCTACTTTTAAATCAGATGCTTGGTAAATTAATTTTCCATCAACAAAAACTTCACCATCACCAATACCCATAATTAATTTACGGTTAATTACGCGTTTAAAATGGATTTTATAAGTCACTTTTTTATTTGTTGGTAATACTTGTCCGGTGAATTTTACTTCACCAACACCTAAAGCTCGTCCTTTACCTTTACCGCCAATCCAGCCTAAATAAAATCCCACTAATTGCCACATAGCATCAAGTCCTAGGCAGCCAGGCATAACTGGATCGTTTTTAAAATGACATTTAAAAAACCATAAATCAGGATTAATATCAAGTTCCGCCTCGACAAAACCTTTACCAAAATTACCACCGTTTTCATTCATCTCGATAACACGATCCATCATTAACATTAAATCAGATGGTAATGGAGGACCATCATGGCCAAATAGTTCATTATTTCCTGATTTAATTAAATCTGCTTTATCGTACGATGATTTACGTTCAAATGTCATAAAAAAACCTTTTATTTAATATAAATTAAAACATGCTTAAAAAAATTGAAAGTTACCTAGTTCTTATTTATTCCATAATGAATAAAATTTTGGGCTAAAGTTTATTGGGTATTGTTACTTTTTGCAATATTTTTGCCATTTAGTTAGCCAACTATCTTGTTTTTTGTCTTGTAATAATGCTGCCTGCATACGTGCGTGAATTAATTGGTAAAGATTGATATTACTTTTATCTTTATACGGAATACCTGTAAGCAAATAAAGAGCATCGGCAATATGTTCAACTGTCCATATTGAAAACTTCTCTTGTTCAATAGCTTCAATGACTTTATCACTTAAACTTAGATGGCGTTGATTGGTAGCTGGTATGATCACTCCTTGTTGACCTGTTAAGCCTTGATGCTGACAAACGGCAAAAAATCCTTCAATTTTTTCGTTAACACCACCAATTGCTTGAACATGACCAAATTGATCCACTGAACCGGTTACAGCCAATTGCTGATCGATAGGTTGCTGAGATAAAGCGCTAATGATTGCACAAAGTCCGGCAAGTGAAGCACTATCACCATCAATTTCACTATATGATTGTTCAAAAACCAAAGAAGTCGAAAAAGGTAATTGGTGATTAAATGCAAACTCAGACATGATAAAGGCCTGCATTATCATCATTCCTTTTGAATGAATATTACCAGCTAATTCTGTTTTGCGTTCAATATCAATGAGTTCACCATCGCCAAAATGAATAAGGCAACTTAAACGTGTCGGTTCACCAATCGCTTTTGGATGTCCAGGATATTCAATTACCGATAAACCATTTATTTGTCCAACGACTTGATCTTTCGTATTAATCATTATTTGATTACTAAAGATTTCATCATGCACTCTATCTTGCAAATAATCTTCGTGCCATGACTTTTTCTTTATCGCAGTTGTAATCGCTGATTCATCTATTACATTATTTTGCATAAAGTAAGTTGCATTGACTAATAATGAATTAACCCAATCAACAGACAAGGGGAGGTAATATTGGTCACCAGTATAGCGAGTTGCTACTTTGTAAATTTTTGCTATAGCCGAGGTATCAATATCAGGTAATTGCTGTTTATGGGCAATAAATTTTAAGTATTTAACCCAGTGTTCAAGTTGTTCAGATGATTTAATCTGTAATTCATTTTCAAATTCAGTGTAAATAGATGTTGAATAAAATTCAGGTTCGAAATCTTGTAATTCTGCTAAACTTAATCTATCCCCGACTAAAATAATACGTAAATCAAGTGGCATAGGCGGAATAGATAAGGGTAGAGGATGAGATTCGTCAGATGAACTCCACTCAAATTCTTGTTTTATGACCATTTGCTTTAGCTTTGTCCATAGCGATGGTTGGCTAAGTAACGAGCGAAGACCTAAAATTAAAACGCCACCATTAGCACGATGAACAAGGCCTGCTTGTAATTTAATTGGACCATGTTCAGGTTGTCTAACACAACCAAAAAGTTTTTCAGTATCAACAGAAGAGGCAAATAAACAATTGTCTTGAGCTGCAAAATTATCTTGCTTGCTTTTCGCTTTGGTTAGTGTAATTTTACTTTCGCTAAAAAAATAACTATAACCGAGCGGGGCTGGTGATAAATCACATTTAATGGCTTGCCTTAGTAAATCAAAAAGAAGCTCACTTTCAGGTGCTTTAAGCAATATAAAACGTGGGCTATAACATTCTCTTTTTGGGGAGCATAACAGGGATAAAGCAGATGCAGCGCGAGGTTGCCACATGAGTAAATGTTCTGATTTTTCTGATGCTAATACTGTTGAAGTATTCGTCGTGTTTTTGCGTTTAGAAAAATAAGATAAATCAGGTTGGATTTGTTGTGCGTTGAGTTGTGTAATGGCCAAAATTATTGTCTTTTTGTTAGCTTATTTCATCTTGAAATTATAACAAGTATCCGAAGTATCGCCAACAGCTTACCAAAATCTTTATGCTAACAAATAAAAAATTTACAGAAAGATTTTTCAAAATCAGGTAAACTAAGTCAAAATTTATTGTTTATTTAGCTTCACTATCACCATTATCAACGACTAAACATGCTCAAAATCAAAAATACTTACTTCAAAGACGATCGTGCCTCACAAATTGTTAGCTGGGGGCATTGGTTTACGTTGTTTAATATTTTTGTTGTAATTTTGCTTGGTAGTCAATATTTACTTATTGCTGATTGGCCTCGTACTTTTATGGGACGGTTTTATGCAATCATTAGTGCTATTGGCCATTTCAGTTATTTGACCTTTGTTGCTTATTTAGTTCTACTTTTTCCGTTAAGTTTTTTTATTCATTCGTCTCGATGGCAAAGGATTATTGCAACGATCTTTGCAACAGTCGGTATTTCGTTACTGATTATTGATATTGAAGTTTTTTCGCATTTTAGAATGCATCTTAATTTGTCGATTTGGCAATTATTCTCATCGCAAAAAGTTTCTTATTTAAGTACGGTATTTATTGCCATTCCCTTTGTTTTATTGATTGAGATTTTATTTTCATTATGGAGCTGGAAAAAACTACGTAGCTTAAATAAACGCAAATGCTATGCAAAACCAGTAGTGATTTTTTTTATTATTTGCTTCGTTGCCTCACATTTGATCCATAGCTGGGCTGATGCTAATTTTTATCGACCTATTACCATGCAACGCTCAAGCCTTCCGCTTTCTTATCCTTTAACTGCTCGCCATTTTCTTGAACGATATGGCTTTATAAAAGAAAACGGTTATCGCGATCGTGTTGCTCAAGAAGGCAATCCTTTTGCGATGGCAATTGAATACCCATTAGGACGCCTTGTTTATGATAAACAACCGATAAAAAATAATGTGCTTATGATTGTTATTGATGGGTGGAATACAAATTTATTAACTAAACATATGCCTAGGTTGAATGCATTTGCTCAAGATAATATTACCTTTACAAATCATTATGGTGCAAGTAATCAGTCATATTTGAATGACTTTTCATTATTTTACGGATTAGATCCTAACTACTATAATAGTATTTTAGTTGGACATAAACCTTCAGTATTGTTCGAGGTTGTGACTAAACAGCGCTATAATTTAGGTCTGTTTTCAGCAGACGGTTTTGCTGAACCTTTATATCGTTCTGCATTATTATCTAATTTTTCAATACCAGAGCCTAAAAAACAATCCAATAAACAAATAACCGAAAATTGGAGAGCATGGCATGAAGAACAGAATCATCTTGATAATCATGCACCTTTATTTTCTATCATCCAATATTCGTTAGGTGATAAAAACAAAAAAATTGCGATATCTGATCTTCAATCAGAAGCTAAAAAGTTAGATCAGTATATTGAATCCTTAATTGCTTATTTAAGATTATCGAATGCTTACAATGATACGGTGATTATTATTACTGGTACGAATGATATTAAAATTGACGAGGTGAAGAAAGTAGCATCACGCAATACAAGTAGTGGCTTTAAGAGGGAATCATTAAAAGTACCATTGATTATATCATGGCCGAATAAAGAAAGTGCTCAAATAACAGAAGCAACTTCGCAAACTGATATTATGCTTACATTAATGCAAGAGGTATTTTATGTTACTACGCCACCTCAACAATATAGTCAAGGTAAAAACTTATTTACTCGAAAGCCTAGACAATGGCTAGTTGCTGGTGATGAAAATACTATAGCTGCACTTTATGATGATAAAACGGTTGTTTTAGATGCTTTTGGTCGTTCTAAAATTTATGATATTAATGGTAAGTTGCAAAAAGAAGAAAAAATTAGCTTACCAATCTTTTTGCAAATCGTCACTGAAAATCGCCGTTTTATGGTCGTGGATAATTGATTTAGCTTTTGAATAGAATAATAAAAAGAGGTGAATTACTTCACCTCTTTGCCCATTGCTTGTAAATCGGCATGATAAGACGAACGCACAAAAGGCCCGCAAGCAGCATGGGTAAATCCCATATTTAATGCTGTTTGCTTCAATTCTTCAAATTCTTGTGGTGACACATAACGTTCAACTGGTAAATGATATTTACTCGGTTGTAAATATTGGCCCAGCGTTAACATAGTCACACCATGACTACGTAAATCCTTTAATACTTGAATTAACTCTTTGTTTGTTTCACCTAGTCCAACCATCAACCCCGATTTTGTTGGAATTTCTGGATGCCGCTCTTTAAACCTAGCCAGTAATTTGAGGGATCCTTCATAGTTAGCACCAGGACGGATCTTTTTATATAAACGTGGGATATTTTCTAAGTTATGATTAAACACATCAGGTGGGTTATTGCTTAACACTTCAATTGCTTCATTAATACAGCCACGAAAGTCAGGTGTGAGTGTTTCAACTTTTATATTTGGGTTTAATGCTCTAATTTCTCGAGTACAATTAGCAAAATGGCTAGCTCCACCATCTTTTAAATCATCCCTATCAACCGAGGTAATAACAACATAGCGTAATTTCATTTCTTGAATGGTTTGCGCTAGCTTAATTGGTTCTTTACTGTCTGGTGGTAATGGTCTACCATGAGCTACATCACAAAATGGGCAACGGCGGGTACAAATATCGCCCAAAATCATAAAAGTAGCTGTACCATGGTTAAAGCATTCAGCTAAGTTAGGGCAAGAGGCTTCTTCACAGACTGAATGCAATCCATGTTTGCGCATGGTGTTTTTGATATGTGCAATATTATCAGAGTGAGCAGATAGCTTAATTCGCATCCATTCAGGTTTTTTAAGTGGCGTTGCATCTTCTAATGTGATTGTTGGGATTAAGCGTGTTTTGTCAGCATCACGATATTTTGAGCTTCTGAGTGTTATTTCATTATTTTGCATAATTGGTATCTTATTTTTGAGGTAACTGCTTAATAAAATTATTAGTTAATAGTTGTTTTATCTCTTTATGATTAATTTGAGACACATATTCTTTTAGTTGCGTCATTTGTAATCCGGCGTAGCCACAAGGGTTAATGTTATTAAAAGGGGAAAGATCCATATCAACATTGAATGCAAGCCCATGTAAAGTGCAGCCACGACTGATATGCAAACCAAGTGAACAAATTTTTTTTTCGTTAATATATACTCCCGGTGCATTAGACTTTGCATGAGCTATAATACCATAATGGAGTAATGTTTGAATGACACTATTTTCTAAATAACTAACTATATCTCGGATACCTATCTTAAGTCTTTTTAAATCAAATAAAATATACATGATTTGTTGACCTGGAGCATGGTAAGTAATTTGACCACCGCGATCGGTCTGAATAACTGGGATATTTGTCCGATTTAATAAATGTTCTGCTTTACCAACTTTACCTTGGGTAAATATGGGTTCATGCTCGACTAACCAGATTTCATCAAGAGAATGCTCATTACGTTGTTTTGTAAAGTCATGCATAGCTTGATAGGTATACACATATGGTTTAATTTTTAAGTCTTTGATTATGACATTATTAATGATCATAGTTTTTTCTATTGTCTTCAAGTAATATTATCGAAATTTTTACAAGTATATAACAGATTTCATAATAATTTGACAACTTGTAGTTATTCTCAGTATAGCTGCTAGGAATAATATTTAAATTTATTATTAAGTAAAATTTAGTTATTTATCAGATAAATAACATTTATTTTATTATTAGTATTGGAATAGTTGATTAATTTGATAGGAATTAACATTCTTTTCTAAGCTTTGGTTTGCTTTACTTTTTTTATGAAAGTGGCAGACTTATGCGATGAAACTCCATAATGCAGGGTTGTAATTTATATAGTTATTTATAGCTAAGGATAGCAAATACTGCATTTTTCTAAACAAAAAAGAGGTTTTTATATGTCGGATATGCAAGTGAATGATATCGATCCCATTGAAACACAAGATTGGCTCAAGAGTCTTGATTCAATTATTCGCGAAGAAGGTATCGAACGTGCACAATATATTATTGAACAAATAGTCAATAAAGCGAGAGATGGTGGTGTTCCACTACTTTTTGGTTCTTCAACAAGTAATTATGTCAATACTATCCCAGTAGAAGAACAACCTGCTTATCCTGGCGATTGGGAAATAGAACGCCGCATTCGTTCAATTGTTCGCTGGAATGCAATTATGATGGTGCTAAGGGCATCAAAAAAAGATCTGGAACTAGGTGGTCATATGGCATCGTTCCAGTCTGCTGCTACGTTTTATGAAGTTTGCTTTAACCATTTTTTCCGTGCACGCAATGAAAAAGATGGTGGTGATCTAGTTTATTTCCAAGGGCATATTTCACCAGGTGTTTATTCACGCGCATTTATTGAAGGTCGTTTAACCGAAGAACAACTTGATAATTTCCGCCAAGAAGTACATGGTAAAGGACTGCCTTCTTACCCTCACCCTAAATTACTCCCTGAATTTTGGCAATTCCCAACAGTATCAATGGGGCTTGGTCCTATTAGTGCTATTTATCAAGCACGTTTTTTAAAATATTTAGAAAATCGGGGACTGAAAGATACTTCTGAACAAACTGTCTATGCTTTCTTAGGCGATGGTGAGATGGATGAGCCTGAATCAAAAGGCGCAATTACCGTTGCAACACGTGAAAAACTGGATAATTTGGTATTTGTTATCAACTGTAATTTACAACGTTTAGATGGACCGGTAACAGGCAACGGTAAGATCATTAATGAATTAGAAGGTGTTTTTGCTGGTGCAGGCTGGAATGTGATTAAAGTTCTTTGGGGTGACCGTTGGGATAAACTTCTACAAAAAGATAAATCTGGTAAGTTAATTCGACTAATGAATGAAACACTTGATGGTGATTATCAAACATTAAAATCAAAAGACGGTGCTTATGTTCGCGAGCATTTCTTTGGTAAATATCCTGAAACAGCAGAGCTAGTTAAAGATATGACTGATGAAGAAATCTTCAGATTAAACCGTGGTGGTCAAGATCCAGCTAAAATGTTTGCAGCATTCCAACGAGCAAAAGAGACTAAAGATCGTCCAACAGTCATTCTTGCTCACACAATTAAAGGCTATGGTATGGGTGATGCAGCTGAAGCTAAAAATATTGCCCACCAAGTGAAAAAAATGAATATGGATGGCGTTCGCCATGTTCGTGATTTCTTCAATATTCCTGTAACAGATGAAGCACTTGAAAAATTACCTTATATCAAATTTGAGGAACACACGCCAGAATACAAATATATTCATGAACGTCGTAATGCATTACATGGCTATGTTCCATCAAGATTAACCAAATTCTCTGGTACGATCTCTATTCCATCATTAAGCGAATTTTCGTCATTACTTGAAGCACAGTCAAAAGAAATTTCAACCACAATTGCGTTTGTCCGTGCACTTAACATCATGCTTAAGGATAAAGAATTAGCACCACGCTTAGTACCTATTTTGGCTGATGAAGCGCGTACTTTTGGTATGGAAGGCTTATTCCGTCAAATTGGGATTTATAATCCACATGGGCAACAATATACGCCACAAGATAAAGAGCAAGTTGCTTATTATCGTGAAGACGAAAAAGGTCAAATTTTACAAGAAGGGATTAATGAATGTGGTGCAACGGCTTCATGGTTAGCTGCTGCGACATCATATAGCACCAATGATTTCCCAATGATTCCATTCTATATTTATTATTCTATGTTTGGTTTCCAACGTATTGGCGATTTAATGTGGGCAGCTGGCGATCAACAAGCACGCGGATTTATGATCGGTGGTACATCAGGTCGTACAACATTAAATGGTGAAGGCTTACAACATCAAGATGGTCACAGCCACATTCAATCATTAACCATACCTAACTGTATCTCATATGATCCTGCTTATGCTTATGAAGTTGCGGTTATTATGCAAGATGGTTTACGTCGTATGTATGGCGAACAAGAAAACGTTTACTACTATATTACAACACTCAATGAAAACTATGCACAGCCTGCAATGCCAGAAGGTGCAGAAGAAGGCATTCGTCGTGGTATTTATAAACTTGATACTGTTGAAGGTCAAAAAGGTAAACCGACTGTTCAGTTATTAGGTTCTGGTTCGATTTTACGTCATGTACGTGATGCGGCTGACATCTTAGCTAAAAACTATGGTATTAGTTCTGAAGTTTATAGCGTAACATCATTTACTGAACTTGCTCGTGATGGTCAAGATTGTGAACGATATAATATGTTACATCCAAGTGAAACACCAAAAGTGCCTTATGTTGCTCAAATTATGAATAACAATCCAGCAGTGGTTTCAACTGATTATATGAAATTGTTTGCTGAGCAAATTCGTGGATTTGTACCAGCTGAAAGTTATCGAGTGCTCGGTACAGACGGCTTTGGTCGCAGTGATAGCCGTGAAAATTTACGTCATCACTTTGAAGTCGATGCATCTTATGTTGTGGTTGCAGCATTGGGTGAACTTGCTAAACGTGGCGATATTGAAGTTAGCGTTGTTGAAGATGCGATCAAAAAATTTGAAATCAATGCCGATAAACTTAATCCACGAATTGCATAAGAGGTTATTATAATGAGTATTCAAATCAAATTACCTGATATCGGTGGTGACGAAGTAGAAGTAACCGAAATTCTGGTTAAAATAGGCGACAAAGTTGAAGCTGATCAGTCAATTATGACTGTTGAAGGTGATAAAGCATCAATGGAAATTCCAGCACCACAAGCTGGTATTGTTAAATCTATTTCGGTAAAAATTGGCGATAAAGTCCAAACGGGTGTGGACATTATGGTCTTTGATGAACAGGGCGGTGCAGAGCCTGCGGCTCCAGCACAAGAAGCACCAAAAGTTGAAGTCGCACCAACTGCTGCTGTAGTGAGTCAAACTGTTGATGTCAATGTACCTGATATCGGTGGCGACGAAGTTGAAGTGACCGAAATTTTAGTAAAAGTTGGCGATACTATATCTGTTGATGATTCGTTAATTACCGTTGAAGGTGATAAAGCTTCAATGGAAGTACCCGCAACCATTGCCGGCATCGTTAAAAGTATCACAGTGAAAGTGGGCGATAAGGTGAAAACAGGTTCCAAAATTATGGAATTTGAAACCACAACTAGTGCAGCGCCAGCTACTCAAACAGCGCCGGTTGCTCCAGCACCTGTTGCTGAAAAAGTCGCACCAGCGCCTGTTACCGCACAATCAGCGCCTGTATCATCAGGCAATGACTTTGTTGAAAATGATGCTTATGCGCATGCAACTCCATCAGTACGTCGTTTAGCGCGTGAATTTGGCGTAAATCTTGCTAAAGTCACCGCGACAGGTCCTAAAAACCGTATTTTGCGTGAAGACATTCAAGCCTACGTTAAAAACGCAGTTAAACAAGTTGAAAGTGGCGCTGCTGGTGGGGCATTACCTGGTTTATTACCATGGCCGAAAGTTGATTTTAGTAAATTTGGTGAAGTTGAAAGCCTACCATTAACTAAAATCCAAAAAGTATCAGGTGCAAATTTACACCGTAACTGGGTCATGATTCCACATGTGACGGAGTTTGATGAAACCGATATTACTGATTTAGAGGCATTCCGTAAGCAACAAAATGCAGAAGCTGATAAGAAGAAGCTTGACCTTAAGATCACACCTTTAGTGTTTATCATGAAGGCGGTAGCTAGCGCATTAACAGCGTATCCTCGCTTTAATAGCTCATTATCTGAAGATGCTCAAACGCTAATTATCAAAAAATACATTAATATTGGTGTAGCTGTTGATACACCAAACGGTCTTGTTGTGCCAGTGTTTAAAGATGTTGATAAAAAAGGCATTGTTGAGCTTTCTCGAGAACTTGCGGCAATTTCTAAAAAAGCGCGTGAAGGTAAATTGACTGGTAGCGATATGCAAGGTGGATGTTTCACTATTTCTAGCCTTGGTGGTATTGGTACAACCTCGTTTACACCAATTGTCAATGCGCCAGAAGTGGGCATTTTAGGCGTATCTCGTTCTAGCATGAAACCAGTATGGAATGGCAAAGAGTTTACACCACGCTTAATGTTGCCTTTATCATTATCATTCGATCATCGTGTTATTGATGGTGCGGATGGTGCGCGCTTCTTAAGCCATATTGTTAACGTCTTATCCGACTTACGTCGTTTAGTGATGTAATTAAGGAGATCAAATTATGAGTCAAGATGTTAAAACACAAGTTGTGGTTTTAGGAGCAGGACCAGCGGGTTATTCCGCTGCGTTCCGCGCAGCCGACCTTGGACTAGATGTTACCCTTGTTGAACGTTATTCAACACTGGGTGGTGTCTGTTTAAATGTAGGTTGTATTCCATCAAAAGCATTACTTCATGTTGCTAAAGTAATGGATGAAGCAAAATCATTAACTGAACATGGTATCCATTTTGGTACCCCGAGACTTGAATTAGACAAAGTGCGTGGCTGGAAAGAAAAAGTCATTAGCCAGCTGACTAACGGACTTGCTGGCATGGCAAAAATGCGCAAAGTCAATGTGATTCAAGGTGAAGCTCAGTTTACTGGTAGCCATACTATGGAGGTGACTTCTTCAAAAGGGATCACTAAAATTACCTTTGATAATGCGATTATTGCAGCGGGTTCTCGTCCAATTAAGTTACCTTTTATTCCACATGATGATCCGCGTATTTGGGATTCAACAGATGCCTTAGCGCTAACCACCATTCCTAAAAAATTATTATTGATGGGTGGCGGAATTATTGGTCTTGAAATGGGGACTGTATACCATGCATTAGGTTCAGAAGTCGATGTGGTTGAAATGTTTGACCAAGTGATCCCAGCTGCTGATAAAGATGTGATCAAAGTCTTTACTAAGCAGATCCAAAAGAAATTCACTTTACGATTAGAAACCAAAGTGACCACCGTTGAAGCCAAACATGATGCAATTTACGTCACCATGGAAAAGAAAGACGGCACCACCGAAACCCATACTTATGATGCGGTATTAGTGGCGATTGGTCGTACGCCAAATGGTAAGTTAATTAGTGCAGAAAAAGCAGGTGTTAACGTTACTGATCGTGGATTTATCGAAGTGGATAAACAGATGCGCACTAACGTACCACACATTTATGCCATTGGTGATATTGTGGGTCAGCCAATGCTTGCGCATAAAGGTGTACACGAAGGGCATGTGGCAGCAGAAGTGATTGCTGGTAAAAAACACTTCTTCGATCCAAAAACCATTCCTTCTATTGCCTATACTGAACCTGAAGTGGCGTGGGTGGGCTTAACTGAAAAAGAAGCGAAAGAAAAAGGCATTGATTATGAAGTATCAATCTTCCCATGGGCTGCTTCAGGGCGCGCTATTGCTTCGGATTGTTCAGAAGGGATGACAAAACTCATCTTTAATAAAGCAGATAATCGCTTGCTAGGTGGTGCGGTTGTTGGCGTGAATGGCGGTGAATTACTAGGTGAAATCACCTTAGCTGTTGAAATGGGCTGTGATGCCGAAGATATTGCATTAACTATCCATGCTCACCCAACATTGCATGAATCGATCGGCTTAGCTTCTGAAATTTATGAAGGCTCAGTCACCGATTTACCTAATGCCAAAGCAAAGAAAAAATAGTGACAACAAGTCATTAATTTACTTAGTAAAATGCCATTAGCTCAAACTAACGGCATTTTTATTTGCCTTAAAATAAATTTGTTTGTCAAAACGCTTCAGAAAATAAAGTGTTTTAATAAAACTTAATTAAACATACTTTGTATGGATCTTAATAAAATTGAATGAAAGAGTAGGTAATCTATTTGTCATGATAGTTTGCGTAATTGCTAATATTTTTCATTTAAATTTAATCGTCCTAATTTTAGTGTTTTTTTTCACAATTTTGGGATTTAACTCAACTCCAAGATTCAATTTTTAATTAATGATTAAGTATATTTCTTTAACTGTTCAATATATCATATAGCAAAATAACTAAGATAAAACAGAATAATGAGTAACGAAATCGAATTAAAATTTGAAATCAATGACAATGATATTGCTAATTTAAAATGTTTTTTGGAACAATGGGCTGATAGTGACGAAGCCGAATTTTCGGCAATATCATCAGTAAAACGACGCGCTACAAAACTCAACTTGACTAATACTTATTATGACACAAGTGATTATTACTTACGTAATAACCATTGTGGTCTGCGAGTAAGAGGATGTGAAGAAAATCACCAAAAAAAGTTTGAAATCACCTTAAAGCGAGATAGCAAATCAGTGGCTGGTTTACATGAACGAATAGAATTTAATGTCAACTTACCTAACTCAGAACTTGATTTAACACTATTACCACATGCGGCATTACCTGATAATTGTAATATTGCCCAGTTACAACAAGATTTATTGCCATTGTTTAGTACTGACTTCAAACGTCAAACTTGGTTGATTTCGTTTGCAAGTAGCGAAATTGAAGTCGCTTTAGATCAAGGAGAAATTAAGTCAAACCAAAAGGTTAAAATTATTCAAGAAGTCGAACTTGAACTCAAACAGGGTAATAAACAAGATTTGCTCAATTTTGCGCTTGAATTAAGTCGATTTCATTTACATCTTTTTTCACAAAGTAAAGCCGCTAGAGGTTATTTGTTGCTTAAAAATTCACCATTGAAAAGCTGTCAGTTTGATATTAAAATGCATCAAAATTTAACTCAACTACTCAATTTTTGGCAACAAAATGAAGAATATGCGTTAGAAACTAACAACTTAAATTTTTATCAACAAACTTTAAACCAGATTAGCAATGTATTAACTGATAAAAATCTATCTCTTGAACCTGAATTTACTCAATGGCAAGAGGCATTATTGTCTTTTAACTCAATAAAAAAGTTTGCTTTTAGTGAACTGAACACAAGGTTAAAACTGGCATTGATTGCGAATCTGACTCTTAATTAATGGACTAAAATAGATGAAATTCTCTTTTTTTAAATTACCGTTCTTTTTTGTACTCTTTTATTGGATTCTTGATAGCATCTTTACGATTGGATGTGTGCTTTTTGTTAATAGTGATTTTCATAGCGATGAAGTATTGGTTTTATTTAGTTCAAATAGTTATAGTATATCATTATTAAATAACCTAATTTTAACTAATACTTTTAATCAATTAGCGAATCTGGTTCTAGTTTTTATTACTTCAGCAATAGTATTAAACAAATATTTTATTTATCGAGTCAACGCAAATAATCTTTTATATGCATTTACAATAGTACTTTTGATAATAATTGGTTTATATGCTTATCAAATTATATTTGCCCAGCAGACAGGCGTATTTTTGAATAATTACTTGTTGGAATCATACTTCTTTTATACCTATAGGTTTTATATAGGAATATTGCGGTTTGTTAGTTATATTTGGATATTCATGGGTATTTGTTTAGGGATAAAACTATTGCGTTCAGTTTTTGTAACGGAACTGGAAATGATTGCATTACCTCCAAAGTATAGTCAAAAAATTCATTTATCTTTATTTATCTTGTTATTTAATTTTTATTATTTGGTTATTGTCTTATTCTTTTTGAATTACTTTTTACTTCCTGATTTTCTTTTCGAATCAGATATTTTTGCGATGAGTTTTCATTCAATTTTTTTACTAATATGTAATACCGTTGGCTACATTGCTTTACGCAAACAATTTACTTCTGTCGGGTCTAAACTTCAACTAAAAAATTTAGCTTTTAGTTCTGCTATTGCTTTTAGTGTAACCTTGCTACTATCTATAATTGTTTTTTTTATCAATACCTATTTTATGAATTTGGGATGGCTTGATAAGATGGTTGAATCATTGAATGATAAACAAATTTTAGCTATTGCATTCTCTTATATTATAGCATTTTTTGTTGTGTTATGTTTGATTGGTTGGCTCGTTGTTCGCAAAGTAGTAAAGATATTTTTTAGCAAATAAGATCATCATTCTATCGTATTGAACATTGATACGATAGAATTTTAAGATTTTTCTTTTATTAAATAAGCTCCATTGATGTAGCTCATCTTACAAAATAGTACACCCAAAAGTAGCGAATAAATTACCTGATGATTAGCTATCTATTAATTATGAGGGATTCCCTATTTTGTAAAAAACATTCAATATGTCTATACCGTTTAAATGGTAAAAATAATTACCTGCCTTAAATCAAAATTAACCACTTGAAGTAAATAACGAATCTTAAATAAGATACTCAATATATAGTGAATTATCTTTAAGATCTTTTGATAAAATAACAATAAAAAGCATACGTCACTATTTTTCTACAAACTTTTATTTTTTATATAAATACTATATCAATGACAAAAGTTATTTATAATAGAGGCTTATTTTGGTGATTTTACTTTTAGTAACAATATTTCTAAGAGAGTTTACCCATGTCGGAATTTAATCTACCACTTTGCCTTTTGCTTGAACAACAAAAGCAAAAAGTTATCTCGCAACTTAAACAATGCCAGCCAGATGAAGTGCAAGCTAATCTTGATATTTTAGTACAAAGTGATTTTTTAGTGGATGCTTTTTATCGATTCCCACAGTGGCTCTCTGAGATAGCAAACAATCCACCGAAAGCCGACGAACGACAATATTACCAAAATTGGTTAACTAAAATATTAACCTTAGTTTCAGATGAAACTGAATTAATGAAAGAATTACGGCAATTTAGGCGTTATATTTTAGTTCGATTAGCATGGTCTCAATTAACCCATATCAGTTGTGATGAGCAAATTTTATTACAATTAAGCGAGTTGGCAGAAGTGATTATTGTTACGGCTCGTGATTGGCTTTATGACCTGAGTTGTAAAGAGTGGGGCACTCCTTGTAATGCGCAAGGTAAATTACAACCCTTGCTGGTTTTAGGTATGGGTAAGCTTGGTGGTGGAGAACTTAATTTTTCGTCTGATATTGATTTGATTTTTGCTTACCCAGAGCATGGGCAAACGCAAGGTGGGCGACGAGAGCTTGATAATAGTGTATTCTTCACTCGATTAGGACAACGCTTAATTAAAGCACTTGATCAAATTACCGAAGACGGCTTTGTTTATCGTGTTGATATGCGCTTGCGCCCGCTAGGCGATGGCGGACCTTTGGTGTTAAGTTTTTCATCTATGGAAGACTACTACCAAGAGCAAGGTCGTGATTGGGAGCGTTATGCAATGGTTAAAGCTAAAATACTTGGGGATCAGCAATCGCCTTATGTTAATGAACTTTACCAAATGCTAAAACCCTTTGTGTATCGCCGTTATATCGACTTTAGCGTCTTACAGTCATTGCGTAATATGAAAAGCATGATTGAACGTGAAGTACGTCGTCGCAGTTTAAAAAATAATATTAAGCTTGGTGCTGGAGGAATTCGGGAAGTTGAGTTTATTGTGCAAGTCTTTCAGCTTATACGTGGTGGGCGAGTAGTGGGGTTACAAACCCGTTCACTGCTCACGGCTTTACAGGTTATTGAACAAGAATCATTGCTCAACACTGATGAAGTAACCGCATTACGTGAAAACTATCTTTTTTTACGCCGTTGTGAAAACTTACTGCAAGCTATTAACGATGAACAAACTCAAACCTTGCCAGATGATGAACTTGATCAGTTACGCCTAGCCAGCGGTATGGGATTGGCTAACTGGGCTGATTTTCAACGTGACTTAACTAAGCGTATGCAAGCTAATCGCCAAATATTTAATCAGCTTATTGGTGAGCATGAATCGACATCATCCACGGCAAAACAATACAATGATCAGTTCGATGATCTTTGGGTACCCGATCTACAATTAAATGATGTAAAAGCAATACTGCCATCTTATTCAGATGATGATGTAAATCAACTTTGGCAAATGCTTGTACAATTTCGTGATGATATCGGTAAACGTACTATTGGTGTACGGGGGCGTGAAATACTCGATCAATTGATGCCTAGATTATTAGAATCCATTTGTAATGAAAAACAAGCAATAGTTATTTTATCGAGAATTTTTCCTTTGCTAGTTAATATTGTTAGTCGTACTACCTATTTAGAGTTATTACTAGAATATCCAGTCGCATTAAAACAGGTGATTCGCTTATGCAGTGCATCGCCAATGATCAGTGATCAACTTGCTCATTACCCCATATTGCTTGATGAACTTATTGATGTTAATTCGCTACACCAAACGATTGTACCACACGAATATAAAAGCCAACTTTATCAATATTTACTTCGTATTCAAGTGGATGATGAAGAACAACAACTGGAAGCATTACGACAATTTAAGCAAATGCAATTACTCCATATTGCTACCGCAGATGTTGAACATGTATTAACCACCATGAAAGTCAGTGATCACCTAACCTATGTGGCCGAAGCATTACTCGATTTTGTTATACAAATGGCGTGGAATCAAATAACCGCCCGTTATGGTCAGCCAGAACATTTATCTGCTAATGACAAAGGATTAGTTGTTGTTGCTTATGGCAAATTAGGTGGCTGGGAGCTAGGTTATGGTTCCGATCTTGATTTAGTCTTTTTACACGATTGCCCAGTAAATAGCATGACCAAAGGCGAAAAACAGATCGACAGTCGTCAATTTTATTTGCGTTTAGTACAACGAATTATTCACCTATTTAATGTACGTACTAGCTTTGGTATTTTATATGAAGTCGATGTAAGGCTCCGCCCTCAGGGAAATGCTGGGTTACTTGCGTGTAGCTTAAATTCATTTGAGGATTACCAGATGAATGAAGCTTGGACTTGGGAACATCAAGCATTAGTACGAGCCAGAGCCGTATATGGCGAAAGTGAATTAATAAAACGTTTTAAC
Organism: Gilliamella sp. Nev3-1; assembly: GCF_001690435.1. Taxonomy (NCBI): domain Bacteria; kingdom Pseudomonadati; phylum Pseudomonadota; class Gammaproteobacteria; order Orbales; family Orbaceae; genus Gilliamella; species Gilliamella sp. Nev3-1. The sequence goes on from NZ_LZHN01000013.1 coordinate 24,371, forward strand.
CAAATTCGTCATAATGTACTTTGTAAAAAGCGAGATCAAAATACCTTAAAAACAGAAGTTCGGCAAATGCGCGAAAAAATGAGAGCCCACCTTAGCACATCACACACGCATTTGTTTAATTTAAAAATTGATGAAGGGGGAATTGGTGATATTGAATTTTTATCGCAATATCTTGTACTTAATTATGCTTATCAATACCCAAAAATGACAACATGGAGCGACAACGTTCGTATTTTAGAACTCGCAACAAATTACCAAATTATGGATAGCAACGAAGCCCAGCAACTAACACAAGCTTATATTGACATGCGCAATAAAATTCATCAATTGGCATTACAAGCTTTACCAAGTACTGTTGATGATTCGCAATTCAGTCAAGTAAAAAATATTGTTAATCAAAGCTGGCGTAAGTGGTTAATGTAGTGAGTAAAATATTATTATTTTGTTACTTTCAACGATGAGGCGAGGCTTGTAGTCAAAAGCGGAGAAAAGCATTAAGTCATTTATCATGATAGCCTCACAACGGCTAGAATGAGAAGGCTCATCATGGGGGATGAATTGTTTACCTTTGAACCACGATACTTGATTAGGTAATATTTTATAGTAATGAAAATAAAGAAGCTTGTTATTTTCGATTATTTCGCCATGAAATAAAGCAATAATAAAATACTAAAGGAGAGGGATTTTGCAAGCATTTGTGGAAAATGTTGTTTTAATATTATTAATGGCTGAAAATTTTAGCTGCCAGTAATGGATAGATTAAATAATTGTTTTTAGAAAGGCTTAATTTCAAATTATCCAATAAGCTTTTTAAAACTATTACTTTGTACATAGCAACTGAATTTGTAAAATTTTTTACTCAATCGCATGTATTATCTACGTATATATTCACTAAAATTTCTTCACAACGGTAAAGTTTTAAAACATGTTGAGTGATATTAATAAAAAATAAATGCCACATTAGTGGCATTCATGAGGAAGCGGTGTGAGTCTACAATATTAAGTATTAAGCCACTATTTTACTTCTTTCCACAAAATCAGATCCTGATCTTCAAGATCTGAAGCATCAAAGCTGATTGGTGCGATATCTTCGCGGTCAAAAGCGATGTCACCACCATTAATAGCACTATCACCTTTTTGGATCCCTTTAAAATCAAATAAATTAGTATCACACAAATGGGATAGGGTGATATTTTGCGTGGCTCGAAACATGGTTTCTATCCGGCCAGGAAACTTCCTATCCCACTCATTTAGCATTTCTTTAATGACTTGTCTTTGTAAGTTGGGTTGTGAACCACAAAGATTACAAGGAATAATCGGGAATTGCTTAATTTGCGCATATTTAGCAATATCTTTTTCTTTACAGTAAGCCAGCGGTCGGATAATGATATGTTCACCCGAATCATTCATTAACTTAGGGGGCATTGCTTTAAGTTTGCCACCATAGAACATATTTAAAAACAGTGTTTCTAATATATCATCACGATGATGCCCAAGCGCAATTTTAGTTGCGCCAAGCTCGGTCGCAGTGCGATATAAAATTCCCCGACGAAGGCGTGAGCATAAAGAACAAGTTGTTTTGCCTTCAGGGATTTTTTCTTTAACAATGCCATAGGTATTTTCTTGGACGATTTTATACTCAATACCAAGCGAATTTAAATACTCTGGTAAAACGTGTTCGGGAAAACCAGGTTGTTTCTGATCTAAATTAACCGCAATTAATTCGAAATTTATTGGGGCACTGATTTTTAAATTAATAAGAATATCAAGCAAAGTATAACTATCTTTACCACCTGATAGGCAAACCATAATACGATCGCCTTGTTCGATCATATTAAAATCAGCGATTGCTTCGCCCGTTAGGCGACGCAATCGTTTATGTAGTTTATTTTGATTATATGTATTCATCACAATCTTATTAGTTATTCCGCTCGGCTCATATAGCGACGCTCAGCGATGTGAATTTTGACTTTTTCATTATTATCAATATACTCAGGAACTTGAATAACAAGACCCGTTGATAATGTTGCAGGTTTAGTTCGTGCGCTTGCTGAAGCGCCTTTAATACTTGGCGATGTTTCAACAATTTCTAAATCGACAGTTTGTGGTAGCTCTAATGCGATGACTTCGTCGTCCGCCATTAATACTTGAATTCCATCCATTCCGCCCTCAGGAATAAATAAAAGCTCATCTTCAATTTGTTCTTTTTTGAAAATAAATGATGTGTAATCTTCATTATCCATAAACACATATTCATCCCCATCAACATAAGAAAAACTAACAGGACGGCGAGACAGTTCAATGGTTTCGAGGATATCATCTCCTTTAAATCGTTCTTCGACTTTGCCGCCATTTTTGACGTCAGTAAAACGCATTTTATAAAGCGTACTGGCACCACGAGCACTAGGGCTTTGAACATCAATATCTTTAACGAGTAATAATTTGCCATTATAGGTGACTGCATCGCCACGTTTTATTTCATTTGCTTTAGCCATAATATTTTCTTCGCGATTATTAAAAATAGAGTTAAAAAATTAACTCGCTATTTTAACGCTAACTTGTTATTGTCACCAACTAAATTTATTAATAAGCTTTAAATTAAAGGAAAAATGATGGCAAATTTATTTCAATGTCGAGAAAATTGTGGTGCTTGTTGTATTGCACCATCAATTTCTTCTCATATTCCTGGTATGCCTAATGGTAAAATAGCTGGTATTGCTTGTATTCATTTAGGTGAAGATTTTAAATGCCAGCTATTTGGGCTTGCATCAAGACCATCGGTTTGTGAGCGGTTACAACCCTGTTACGAGATGTGCGGTGATAATCGTGAGCAAGCATTGGATTATTTAACTCAATTAGAACAACTTACACGTGGGTAAGTATTGCTTCTATTTAACAAATGAGATTTATTATTAAAATTATTTATCTCGTCATGCTTTTTTTTTGATACACTTCTGCGCATTTTATTTTATCTGTAATGATTAATATAAATTTTGAGCTGCCAGTTGACAGCTAAGAATGTAACGTGTTGAAAATACGTATACGCTATAAAATTGACTCTCTTTAATAAAGAAGAATATTGCTATGAAAAATAAATTAAAACGAGATTTAAAGGCTCGTCATTTAACCATGATTGCCATTGGTGGTTCCATTGGTACAGGATTATTTGTTGCATCTGGTGCAACAGTTGCGCAGGCAGGCCCAGGAGGGGCACTACTTTCTTATGCCATTATCGGCGTAATGGTTTACTTTTTAATGACAAGCTTGGGTGAATTGGCTGCTTACCTTCCCGTTTCAGGAACATTTGCAACTTATGGATCACGTTATGTCGATGAGGCATTTGGTTTTGCTATTGGCTGGAATTATTGGTACAACTGGGCAATTACTGTTGCGGTTGACTTAGTTGCAGCGCAATTGGTGATCTCATATTGGATAGATTTAGGTAGTTATAGTTGGCTTTGGAGCTTTCTATTTTTAAGCATTATCTTTTGCCTTAACTATATTTCGGTTAAAGGCTTTGGTGAAGCAGAATTTTGGTTTTCACTAATTAAAGTTGTCACTGTTGTTCTTTTTATTGCTGTTGGGTTGCTCATGATTGTCGGTATTTTGGGTGGAGCACAAGGTGCAGGTTGGCACAATTGGCAAGTAGGTGACGCTCCGTTTGTTGGTGGATTTTCATCAATGATTGGCGTAGCTATGGTGGTTGGGTTTTCGTTCCAAGGCACAGAGCTGATAGGTATTGCTGCGGGTGAATCAAGTTCTCCAGAAAAAAACATCCCTAAAGCAATGAAACAAGTATTTTGGCGAATCTTGTTATTTTATATCTTTGCAATCTTAGTCATTAGTTTAATTATTCCATATACTGATCCTAATTTGTTGCGCAATAACGAAACCGACATTAGTGTAAGCCCATTTACTTTAGTATTCCAAAATGCAGGGTTACTGTCAGCTGCGGCATTAATGAATGCTGTTATTTTGACATCAGTTCTTTCTGCTGGTAATTCAGGATTGTATGCGTCAACTCGAATGCTTTATGCCTTAGCTAAAGAAGGTAAGGCTCCGAAAATTTTTGGAAAATTATCGTCATCAGGGGTGCCTCGAGTGGCGCTACTAGTAACGACATTTGTCGCTATGCTTTGTTTCTTAACATCTATGTACAAAGATCAAGAAGTTTATCTGTGGTTGCTGAACATGTCGGGTATGACGGGCTTTATTGCTTGGCTTGGTATCGCCATTAGCCATTATCGTTTTAGAAAAGGTTATATTGCTCAAGGTCATGATCTTAATAAATTACCATATCGCTCAAACTTATTCCCATTGGGGCCTATTTTTGCTTTTGTACTATGTTTGATTATTACTTTAGGTCAGAATTACGAAGCATTTTTACAAGACACCATTGACTGGAATGGCGTGATTGCAACCTATATTGGTTTACCGCTATTTTTAGTAATTTATTTTAGTTACAAAATAGTCAAAAAGACAAAATGGGTTAAATACGATCAGATGAACTTTTCTAAAGAAGATTAAATCGCTAGTTTAAATTTATCACTCATCCGTCGACAAAGGTCGACGGATTTTTTATTAAAAAAGAGATAAATAAACCGTTATACTTTTAAATAGTTTATTTAGATAACGATATTAGCGACTACGGAAGATGATACGTGCTTTAGATAGATCGTAAGGCGTCATTTCAACAGTAACTTTATCGCCAGTGAGAATACGAATATAATTTTTTCGCATCTTACCAGAAATATGTGCAGTAACGACATGACCATTTTCAAGTTCAACACGAAACATCGTGTTTGGAAGTGTATCAAGTATGGTACCTTGCATTTCAATGTTATCTTCTTTTGCCATTGGGGCCTCTTAATAATAAATACAAATTAAATATACTTAATTGATTTGCCATGTAAAGTGCTTAATGACAAAACAATAATGTTACACTTTTATCTTACCTTATCGGTATTTGATGAAAAGCCTAACAAGCTAAGTATAAACACAAAAAAACTGAGTTTAGAATATATAAATACAGCGGCGAAATAATGCCGAAAAAACTGTCAGATGTAAAGCCCTTTCTACTATTTCTTTATATTATAAAGTCTTTGTTGCTGAATATAGTGCCATACTTGAGGTGGCAATAACTTTTCACAACGTGCTTGATTGTTAATATTTCGCCTAATTTCCGTTGCTGAAATATCTTCAAGTGGTGTATGCGCAAAAAAGATATAGCCATGAGGTGAGTCATGTAATTGTTCAACTTTGGTTGTACTATGTTCATCAATCCATTGTTGTAGCTCAATGTTATTGGTATTTTGTGCATAACCTGGTCTACGGCAAATTAACAAATGGCAGTAATCGAGCAGTGTTTTCCATTTGTTCCAAGTTGGCAAGCTCAATAATGAATCTTGCCCCATAATAAACGCCAGTCCATTACTATTTCCCTTTTCTTCTCGCCACGCTTGAAGTGTTTCAATAGTGTAAGACGGGCGTTTTGATGCTCTAGGAACGATCTCTCTTATATCTAACGCAAATAAAGGTAAATCTTCGATAGCTAATTTTAACATTGTTAAACGTTGTTCAGTATTGGCTTCGGGTTGAGGTTTATGGGGTGGAATATGATTAGGCAATAAACTAATTTGCTTTAATCCCACTTCATTTGCTAATGAAATAGCAGGACGAAGATGTCCATAATGGATTGGATCAAAAGTCCCTCCTAATAATGCGTTCAACATTTATCTAATCCCATAAATTGCATTGATAAATTAAATATTTCGTCCCATATTTGAACTTGATTATTATGTTTTAGACTGATTTCAATTTCAGTCAGTTTGGCTAGTAAATTAAATAAGCTTTTAATATCACAACGATTTAGATAATTGGTATAAATCGTTCTTTTATTTTGCCAAATTTTATATTCATCAAAAACCTGTTTTAAAGATTTTTGCTGTAACCCTTTTTTTAAATTAATGATCAGTATTAGCTCACGTTGAATAATTCGCAACAAGATTAATGGCTCAAATTCATTCATCTTTAACTGCTGTAAAATATGCATAGCCCTTTTTATTTTATTGGCCATTAATGCATCAGTCCAATGATAGGGCGTAAATATTGCTGAATCATTAATATTGCTTTCGACTTCGTCATAAGAAATGATGTGATCGGGATACAACAATTTTAGCTGTGCAATAATTTGCGTTAATGCAAGCAAATTGCCCTCATAATAATAGCAAAGTAGATCTATTGCTTTAGGCTCAATAGCAATTTGTTGTTGCTGTAAATGATTTTCAACCCATTGTGGTAGTTGTAAGGTATCGGGTGTGGCACAATTGACAACGACTAATTTATCCGATAAAGCTTTATACCAAATTGCATTTTCTTGGGCTTTAGTCATTTTATTGAGCGTGATTATCAGTGCAATATCAGGCGTTAAAATCTCGCTGAGCGTATTAAGTTTAGCGGTAATGCCTGCATTTAATGAATTCTCACCAAAATCAAGTAGAAGCAAAGTGTTGCTTGAAAATAAATTCATTGCTTGGCAGCAATCAAAAATGGCTATCCAATCAGTTTGATTATCAATAACAAAAGTAAGCTGTTCATCAAAGCCAGCAAGTTTAAAAGCGTTTCGTAACTCAGTTTGCGTATAATGCTGTAAATAAGGATCACTACCTAAAATCAAATAATAAGGTGATCCTAATTTATGGCTAATTTGATCGGCACTAATTTTAATCATGATAACGTTAATTTACCGCATCAATTGATTTTAATTTACGAATGATTTGTTTAGCTGCCTGTTTAAACATCTCGTTTTCAATTAAATCTTGCTCGACCGTTTTTGCTAGTGCTTCAGATGGATTGTCAAAGAACGTTCTAAATACACGAACATTAATTGGGTATGTCTGTTGGCCTGCAATAACAACTTGCGCTTCAACAGCTAAGACTAATTGATATTCGGCAGCTTTACCATCCTGATAAATCGAAATGGTATTGCGACTTAGATTTTCGCTTATCATTCTTAGCGATGGCAATTGCTCTGAAGCATTATTATTAGCTAGAGTCACTTGGTTATCGTGCAATAACTCTTTAATATCGCGAGACAGGCGGCCATAAGGATCATAACTTACATAAGACATCGTTTTGAAACGTTCAGGTACTTCTGGCTCATGTTGTAGATGAAATCCACATCCTGTTAAGGATATTGTTAATAACATAATGAATGCTAAATATTTTCTCATACTTATAACCGCCTAAATTGAGTTATCAAACAATATTAACCAACAACAAGGTTTAACAATTTACCTGGTACGTAAATCACCTTACGGATAGCAACATCGATCAAATATTTTTGGATGTTAGGCTCTTGTTTTGCTTGTGCCATAACAAAATCTTGATCGGCATTAGCTGGCACAGTAAATTTACCGCGAACTTTACCATTAATTTGCACAACAATGAGCTTTTCATCTTCAACCATTGCCGATTCATCAGCGATAGGCCATGTAGTGTTATCGATCGATTCGCTATGGCCTAAAGCTTGCCACATAACAAAACAGGCGTGAGGCATCATAGGGTAAAGTAATCGAACAATTGCATTTAATGCCTCACCCATTAGAGCTCGATCTTGCTCGGTTTCTTGTGGCGCTTTTTGTAAGCGATTCATAAACTCCATCACAGCAGCAATAGCCGTATTAAAGGTTTGTCTACGGCCAATATCATCACTCACTTTCGCAATGGTTTTATGTAATTCACGACGTAATGTTTTTTGTTCGCTATTTAAACTTGCAATATCAAGTTTAGCTGTTTGTCCCTTTTGGGCATGTTCGTAAACTAAACGCCAGACACGTTTAATAAATCGGTTAGCACCTTCAACGCCAGACTCTTGCCATTCCAGTGTCATATCAGCAGGCGAAGCAAACATCATAAACAACCGAACGGTATCCGCACCGTATTTTTCAACCATTTCTTGTGGATCGATACCATTATTTTTCGATTTTGACATCTTCGTCATGCCAGCATGAACAAGCTCATTACCTTTACTGTCAATGGCTTTAGCAATGCGTCCTTTCTCATCACGTTCAATCGTGACTTCAGTTGGTGACACCCAAATACGTTCATTCGTTGGACTTGTGTAGTAAAATGCATCTGCTAATACCATGCCTTGGCATAGCAAGCGTTTTGCTGGTTCGTCTGATGATACCAAACCAAAATCACGCATTAATTTATGGAAGAATCTAAAATAAAGTAAATGCATAATAGCATGTTCAATACCACCGACATATTGATCAACAGGTAACCAATAGTTTGCCGCGTTTTCATCTAACATGCCTTTGTCATAGTGTGGGCAAGTATAACGAGCATAATACCAAGATGATTCCATAAAAGTATCAAAAGTATCAGTTTCACGCAGTGCGTTTTGTCCGTTTACAGTTGTTTTTGCCCAGTTAGGATCGGCCTTAATCGGGCTGGTAATGCCATTCATTTCGACATCTTCAGGTAAAATAACTGGTAATTGATCTGCTGGAGTAGGTATGGTTGTACCATCTTCAAGTGTCACCATTGGAATTGGCGCTCCCCAATAGCGTTGGCGTGAAACACCCCAGTCGCGTAAACGGTAGTTAACTTTACGTTGACCAATACCCAATCCTATTAGCTTATCAGCAATGGCATTGAATGCTTGTTCAAAATTAAGGCCATCAAACTCACCAGAATTAAATAGGATCCCATGCTCAGTATAGGCTTGCTCAGATACATCAGGTGCATTGCCGTCTTGGTTTAAAATAACGGAGTTAATTGGCAAGTTATATTTAGAAGCAAACTCATAATCACGCTCGTCATGGGCAGGAACCGCCATTACTGCGCCTGTGCCATATTCAATTAACACAAAATTGGCAATCCAAACAGGGACTTTTTTACCTGTTAAAGGGTGAATAGCATAAAAACCAGTAGCAATACCTTTCTTTTCCATGGTTGCCATATCGGCTTCGGCTGTTTTAGTGTTTTTACATTCAGCGACAAACTCAGCAATTTTAGGATCGTTTTTGGCTGCTAATTGAGCAAGCGGATGCTCTGCGGCAACGGAGACAAAGCTAACGCCCATTAACGTATCAGGGCGTGTTGTGTAGACGCGTAACTTATCAGCGTAATTTTCAACAGCAAAATCAAATTCGACCCCTTCAGAACGACCAATCCAGTTACGTTGCATGGTTTTAACTTGCTCTGGCCAACTTTCTAATGTGTCTAGATCATTAAGCAATTCTTCGGCATAAGCAGTAATTTTAATAAACCATTGCGGGATCTCTTTACGCTCAACAGGGGTGTTACAACGCCAGCAGCAACCTTCAACCACTTGCTCATTAGCAAGAACCGTTTGATCGTTAGGGCACCAGTTAACTGCTGAGGTTTTTTTATAAACTAAGCCTTTTTCAAATAGTTTAGTGAAGAACCATTGTTCCCATTTATAGTATTCGGGACGACAAGTGGTCACTTCACGATCCCAATCATAACCAAAGCCTAAAAGCTGTAATTGCTTTTTCATATAAGCAATATTTTCATAAGTCCATTTTGCAGGAGCACTATTATTTTTAACAGCAGCACCTTCAGCAGGCAAACCAAACGCATCCCAACCGATAGGCTGTAGTACATTTTTACCGTTTAAGCGCTGATAACGTGAAATGGTATCACCAATGGTATAGTTACGAACATGGCCAAGATGCAAGCGCCCAGAAGGGTAAGGGAGCATTGATAAGCAGTAGTACTTCTCTTTTGATGGATCTTCAGTAACGTGAAAGGTTTTATTTTCTTGCCAGTGTTTTTGTACAGTGGCTTCGATTTCATCAGGGCGATATTGTTCTTGCATGACGAGTTAATGTCCTATCTATTATTGCTAATAAAAATATGTCGCTAATTGTATTGGTTATTGATTCGTTTTACAAATGATATATGAATTGGTGCATTGATTTTTGTCATGATGAATTTAAATAACTACAATCAATTTAAAGAATAATAAGTGATAAGTTAAAGAGGATATTTTTGCTGAGATTTAATCAATTAATAAGCTATAGTCATTTAAGCTGATTGGCTATAACCAGAAAAACCAATTGCTATTTAATAAAATGTAAATAGCAATTAATATTAGGTAAAATTATCAATTGGTGGGCTGTCAAATTCAAAACAGCCTAACCGCCATTAAAAATGCTAGTAAAATATGATAAGAATGAACGTTGCTCTTCTTTCGGCATGTTGTGAAGATTTGCTTGGATCAGTGTATCAACTTTTTGGGTTTCGTTTACTAAGCCTAGTTCATTATAAGCATTACGCATTAATAGCAATGCTTTTTTAGTCGAATCGGTATCGGGGAACATCGTTAACATATCTGTCACACGATTAATTACTGCTACATAAGCACCGCGTTTAGTATAGAACTGCGCTACTTTCAACTGATAGCGGGCTAATCTATTTTTCAAAAATACAAGGCGTTTTTGTGCATCGGCAGTATAGGGGCTGTTTGGAAAACTAGATACTAAGTAATTAAAGTCTTTAAATGCAGCAGCTGCATAATCTGCATCGCGGTCTGAGCGATCAACATTAAACCAGCCTTGAATCATATTATCGTCTTGTGCCATATTTGAAATGCCACGCATATAAATAATCCAATCTACATTAGGGTGCGTTGGATTTAATTTTAAAAATCGGTCGATTGAGGCAATCGCTAACGGAAAATCGGCAGACTTGTAGTAAGCATAAATTAAATCAAGTTGTACTTGTTGAGAATAAGGACCAAATGGATAATTTTTGTCCATAGCCTCTAATATAGCAATACTGGATTTAATATTACCATTTTCAAGATCTGATTTCGCTTTATTATGAAGCTCAATTTCAGGCACATTTTCAACATCAGGTTTAGATGATGTACATCCAATTAACATGCCACTTAAAGCGATAGCTAACAAAGAGTGTAAACGCAATTTCATTCAGTTTTAATCCAAATATAATTAAACATTAAAAGCTATGATTGGTATATAATACTCTAAAACAAAACAGCTTAAAATAGATAAATTACACATGCACGAGTTAAAATTATCAACTGAAATAGAACAAAACCAGCTAGGAATGCGTTTAGATCAAGCATTATCAGCACTTTTCCCTGATTACTCACGATCTAGAATAAAAGATTGGATTGTCAATAATAAAGTCACTGTCAACAATGTGATCGTCAATAAACCCAAGGAAAGAGTACTGGGTGGTGAAAAAATAATAATCAATGCCGAAATTGAAGAAGAAACCCATCACCAACCTGAAAATATAAAACTCGATGTAGTTTATGAAGATGACGATATTTTAGTGATCAACAAACCTCGAGATTTAGTGGTACATCCTGGCGCAGGTAACCCTAATGGTACAGTGCTCAATGCCTTGCTCTACCATTATCCAGAAATATCCCGAGTGCCGCGCGCAGGGATAGTGCATCGGCTCGATAAAGATACCACGGGCTTAATGGTTGTTGCTAAAACTATTACTGCTCAAACGCACTTAGTTGAAGCGCTCCAACTACGCGAAATCACGCGCGAATACGAAGCTGTTGCTATGGGTATTATAACCGCAGGTGGCACAGTTGATCAGCCTATCACACGTCATCCAACTAAACGAACTCACATGGCTGTTTTTCCAACTGGCAAACCCGCTGTTACACATTATCGAGTGATGGAAAAATATCGCTTGCACACACGCTTACGCTTAAGACTAGAAACAGGGCGAACTCATCAAATCCGAGTTCATATGGCCCATATTGCGCACCCACTAATTGGCGATCCTCTTTATGGTGGGCGTCCAAGGCCGCCAAAAGGTGCTAGCGACTTATTTATTCAAACGCTTCGTGATTTTGATAGGCAAGCACTACATGCTACCATGTTGCGATTATTCCACCCAATTACAGGTGAACTGATGGAATGGCATGCGCCTATTCCTGATGATATGCAAAAATTGATTCAAGCATTGCAACAAGATACTGAACAACATAAAGATGAACTTGATTGGTGATAAATATGATTAAATCGATTTACCCATATTGGACGGCGCCAAAAAATATTCGTGCCTTTACTACAACACGTAGTGGCGGTGTTAGCTTAGCATCATTTGCAAGTTTAAATATGGGTGATCGAACGGGGGATAACGTAGAAGATGTTGCGGAAAATCGCCGTCGCATTATGCAAGCGGAACAAATACCTAGCGAACCGCATTGGCTAATACAAACCCACAGCACCTCAGTGCTTGATATCTCACAAATGCCATTACAACCGCCAACAGCTAACATCGATTTGAATCAAACACTTGAAGCCGATGCGTCATATACTAATCAACCCAAACAAGTTAGTGTAGTACTAACCGCAGACTGTATGCCTGTATTATTTTGCACAACAAATGGTGACGAAGTCGCCGCAACCCATGCAGGTTGGCGAGGATTATGTAATGGCATATTAGAAGAAACGGTTAAGAAATTTGCCAGCTCGCCAGCAAATATCATTGCTTGGTTAGGCCCTACTATCAGTGCCAAAAAGTTTGAAGTCGGTATTGAAGTCAAACAGCAATTTGAAAAAGTCGATAAAAAAGCACAATTCGCGTTCAAATTAATCAATCCTACAGAACAAAAGTACCTAGCCGACCTTTATTTAATTGCTAAACAGCGCTTACAAATGATGGGAATAACGCAAATTTTTGGTGGTGATTATTGCACTTATACTGAACAAGATAAATTCTTTTCGTACCGCCGTGAAAACAGAACTGGCAGAATGGCATCAATGATTTGGTTTGAGTAAAAAGCAATCAAAACAGCTCTTATACTGTCGATGATATGTTTTGATGTCGAATAGGGCACGGCATGAGCCTTTGTAGGCAAAAGCTGTTGATTTTTATAAAAATAAAAACTCCAATAAAATCAATGGTTTTTCTGAATAATTTTTTAAGGGTAAAAAACTTTTTTGGGGTGGAGTTTGGTTTCGGATGTTTTAAGATTTGAGGATATAATAAGCAACTGATGATGGTGTTTAGCAAGGGATTTTATGCGAAATCCTCCTATATTCACATGGTGCAAAATGTGGTCTACTTATAGTTACTCATATCATCCATAATGCTTGGCTTTTCAAAGTCATTTTCGTTACCCTCAGATGTTCAAATTTTTTCGCAAGAATTTAGACCACTGTTGCACTTGAGTTTAACGCACCAGCACTGATTTATTCCTGACAAAATTATTCCCAATCAAGTAAACCTCGCCAAACATCCTTGTTTGGCGTGCTAAACTCGCTTTGCTGGTAGTACATTCTGATACCGAATAAGGCAGGGCGTTAGCCTTTGTCGATAAAAAACCGTTGATTTTTATAAAAAAACAAAATAAAAACTTCAATAAAATCAATGGCTTTTCTGACTGATTTTTAATGGGGAAATGGTTTATTTTGAGGGGGATTTTCGGACGTTTTCATCAATAGCAAGAAGAACAAGTTTTATTGGTAAATGTAAAATGCTCTCAAAATAATGATAATAGAATACTTCATCCCAAGAATTTGTCGATGCAATCAAAACACAAAACACTAGCGATCTAACCTTTCTAAAATTTGTGCTGTTTTTGTAAATAAAATTTACAAAAAACAATCTAAAAATACACAAAAAAGGAGCGAAAAAATTTTAGCAATTATAATTTATTTGATCAAAAAACGGATCGAATAAGCGATATTATACGCAGAATAAGTAATTAATATAAAATAAAACAAAATATTATGTAATAGGAAAAACGTAATGCAGTGTTCTTTTAGTCCTCAGTATTGGCTATTCTTGGTCTTCAATCTTTTAGCTAGTCTCAAAAATTACTTTTATATATGCAATTTAATTAAACCCACAAAATCAAACTTTTCGTTAAGGCAAAAATGGTTATTGTTACCGTGGTTGTTGTTATGTTCATTGACTGCACAGGCACTATCGGCAAAAAGCACGAACATTATAGAGGGTAGTGTGCCGTATTTGACATTCGACGGTGGGCGGACAAAGGCCATAAATATGGATATGTTGTTAAGTATCAAGTTATCAGACGATCGAGTTTTTACTCCTCAAACAAATACTTCAAGTGCCACGAATCCTATCAGGTTACCTAATGTTGGTGAGAGTTTTGCTAACATTGACATGTTTGTGCCAGTTAATACCAATTCAATCGCTTTAAACTCACTTATCGGCCCGCCTAATAATTATTGGCGTGATGATGATGGCGATGGTCAGGGAGTTAATGAGGTTAGTGCGACTGGAGCGCTAACCGTCTCAATTACGGATAAAAATAACCAATTAGTAGCGCGTAATAAGGTATTAACAGTACATGATGCTCCTTATAAAGTAACATTAGCCAATACTAGTGGCACTTTAAGTACACGTTACGGTGTTCCTAATAGTAGCCGCTTTAACACTAGTAGTGCGACCTATTATATTAGCCCAAAGGTATCACCGCAGGTGAGCTTTGTACGTCCTATTTTAGAATATGGTATAGGAGAGAATGCGGGTCCGCCATCCATATGGAATCCTGAGAAGGGTTTTCTCGTCCAGTCCACTAACCCATCATCTTATGATTTAAACTTTCCTACTACTGGGGCACATAATTTGTACTTTGAGTTAGATATTGTTGGTAGTGAACCGTTATCATGGGATGCTGTCACACATAGTGGCATTACTACAATAATGACGCCTGATCTATCAGGTACAAGCGTACGCGTCACTTTAATTGGTCCTCACGCTACTTCAACGGAGTGGAATTCAAGTTCTCCAGGTAATATACTTCGCCCGTCTTTACCTGCAACATTCGAGTTAGTCGGCCGAGACAGTGGTGGTAACGCCGTCATCAAGTATGGATTTGTATTAAAGCAGTGGTTCGTTAACCGTGGAACTAAATATGATTCAGCTTCTAATCAAGAAGCTTGGTGTAATAGTATAGGTTATAGTCTGCCTAGGGTAAGAGATTTAACTAATGCGAGTGATTTGTATGGTAATGGTTTCATTGGTGCTACTCCTTCTTCTGCAGATAATTATTACCAGCGTCACATTAATGCTGGTTTTTTTACCGAGTGGGGTAGTATGGGCATTTACGAAAGTGCTCGCTTTACCTACTACGGTTGCTGGACTAGTGACACGGTTGGTAGCTCTCAGTTCGGTGTGCAATCGAACATGGGTGACGTCAACAGGGGCAACCCGAGAAACAATCTTTTTGTTGTTTGCGTCTCGTCCCTTAGACCTTAGCCCTCATTTTTTAATCCTTGGACGTGAGGAGATAGAGCAAATAGGGTTAAGTAGCTAGTGAATGGTTGCATCGCCAAAAGTAAACTTTGAGCTTACGAAGCGGGCGAGTAAACTAAAGCATTTGGTTGCGTAAGCGACCAAATTGCGCAACTGATAATGCAATTTGGCTGTGTTGGCTTGGGGAAAATGGATTATTAGGTTGATATGCGTACTTCAATTGCCGTGGATAAGAATGTGGTTGAGGATAATACCTTTCTGAGTGATTACAGAAAGTGGATAAACCGTCCTGTTGGTAAGCTGATTACAATATCAATATTTACTCTTTTAATTTTCATCATAGAGCAATTTTCCTTTTTAACTATACTATTTTATAGGAAAATCATTACTAAGGGGAAAAAGACCAAAATAGCTAATAAGGTGAAATGTATGAAAGAATATAGTTGGGTTTGGGTTTTTAAGAAAGACGGGGTATCAACGGTATCTGCTGTTTTTTCATCACTTGAAAATGCGGACAATTGGATAAAATTTAATAAATTAACGGGCATTTTAACTAAGATGCCAATAGATATTGGTGGTTATGATTGGTGTATTGAAAATAATGAGCCAATGCTTGAGCACTACCATTATCAAAAAGGTGTTAGATAATCGTCATGTTAAGGTTATTTAGGCCATTGTTATTTAGGAGATTGCAATTTAAGCCATTATAGGCATTAGCAAATATGATAGCTAGTGTAAATGTTGTAAGGAAAATAACATGCAAGAAGATCAACGTGTTGATAATATGTTGAACTGTGAAGTAAGGTTTTTAGCAACAACCGTTAATTGCTATACCGAAGATGAAGTGCTTATTATTGGGATGGGTAACGATCCTGTATCACCAAATCATTATTTGATTCTTTCTAGATTTGATGATGGTGAAGTAGATAAGTCAATAGGCATTCAAACACATCTAACTGAAATGGAAATATCTAGTGCAATTAACAGTATTGTGTTGAAAGCCAATATACTTACTATAGCAATAAATAAGCATAAAGTTGATGAAGTGAAAGCAAAAAAAATAGTGATTGAATTTGGCCAAATAGATCAAACTTTGTTAATAAAATATATTAACGATATTTTTCTTAATAGTTCAGTAAAAGTAATGATTAATAGATAAAAATTAATAGTTTTTTGGCAAATTTTATTGGTATTAAAAAAACAGGTATTAACGATAATTGCTGGAAATTATTGCCTTATTATTCAATATTCACTCAATACTATTAATAATTATAATCATGTTTGTATTTCGCTGAAATTGGCACAATTGCCTCACGATTATTTGATAATACTGATGTTTTAAGAGAGTTTTAATTATCAATCACGTTATTTTTAGGTAATTGAGGCGCTTTATCATATAGTTTGTAATCAATAAGATAAGATCCCCAAAAATTACTTTTAATGGTTACCAATAATTTTTTAGGGTAAATATCAGCGTCATTTTTTTTTGTAAATGGTAGAAAAAATTTTTTTGATGTATATGGATCATGAATTTTTATACCGTTAGCGTAGCGATGATAGTGCCGTTTTTGGGGCCCCGGTGTTGTAATTTCATAATCTGTCAAATAATTATATGTATTTCCCGGGTAGAGATGAACTAAATTGATTGGTAGGCAAATTGTAATAAAAATCGAGCATAGAAAAAATTGAAAAAAATGCCCTAGCAAGAATTTAATTCTTTCCCACCGTGGTATGGGAACTTTCACCGCAATTAAATTTGGTTTAGTCATTAAATAAAAGAAGAGAGCGATAATAAAACTAATTACTATCGAAAAAATGCAGTAACTAGTATTAAAAAAATCTGAAAGAATTGTTTCCCTACCTACTTTGAATGAGTAATAAATCCAGTTAATGACTAGTAAAATATAAAAAGCAATCATTATAATTTTATATACAGCATTATATCGAAATCGAATATTTCCATCGCTAGAAAGTGGCTTAAAGGTTTTTTTTTGAATGTTATCAATAGCATCAATACGATAATTTTTAAATTTTTGTTCCATAAATTTTCACGACTTATTTTAATCTATGTATTTTAATCTATGTTTATTCAGCTAAATTCCCATCATTTTCCATTTCTAATTCAATCTTGTTAATGGCTTGTTCACAGCGGTAGATGCGGTTATCAAGCGCAGCAATTTTGCTTTGGTTGATCACATCAGGTGATAATTCTAGTTCATATTTCATCTCTTGTAATCGACGTAAATAATCTAAATGGCGCATGTGTTTTTGGGCTAATGTTTCTTCAAAAATGTTTTTTAGATCTTTGCGACGTAAGTTGTGGGTAGCAAGTTCGCGTGTTAGGGCGGCAATTTGGTTGACTAATGTGTCTGATAAAAAGGTGATTTGTTCAACTTTTTCTGATTTGATATTAGCCATTAACGCTTGATATGTTTGTTTGATCTTTGCAAGATAAAAGGCTTTGTCTGTGACAATGTTATTGGTTTGAAATAATTGTTCGTCAAAATAAGGCTCTTGATATTGTTGTTCGTTGGCTAAACTGATTTGCTGTTCAAGTCGGTCAATTTGATTTTGTAGAGTATTAATTAAATCTGCCATGGATATTAGCCTTTATCATAAGGTGAGTTATCATTATCTTGACCAAAATAGTCGCCTAAATGTTCTTTTGCAAGTTTGATCAGTTTCATAAATTCTTCAAACGTTAATTTGTTGACTTCAGGGCTATTCTCAGCGACGATTTTTTTCGCAACTAATTTTGCTTTTAACTGGTTATAGCAATCAATTAAATTAAGAGGGAGTGGTGATAGCGCTCGTTTACCTAGCCAATATATCCCTTGTAGCGGTAAGCTTAAAGTAAATAGTACGGTTATTGCTGTTACCGCAATTTGTGCTGGCATGTAATATTGCCAAACTAGCAAACCAATAACGATTGGTGGTAAGTATTTGCTTGTAGTTTTTATGTAGTTAATGATTTTTAATTCAGGAAATGAATATGCTAATTGTTTATCTGTCGGGCAAAGCTTTATATATCGTTGACCTGCTTTAAATGTGCTTATTACATTCATATTTTTCCGATTCCTCGACATTCACTTGTTATTATCTTAAAATAGTACCATTCAAATTGGGGACTCTCATTATTCTATCTCAAAAAGTAAGATACCAGAAGTCACCTTAGCGTAGTCACATTGATTTTAAATCATGTGCTTAGTTACCAATTTTGATTGGTATATATCTTTTTATTCAATCTATAGGAATTACTATGTCATCAAGTAATAACGCTCTTGTTCTTAATTGCGGAAGTTCATCATTAAAATTTGCTATTATTAACCCTGAAAACGGTGATGAGTTTCTTTCTGGATTAGCCGAATGTTTTAACCTGCCTGATGCACGCATTAAGTGGAAACTTGATGGTGTTAAAGGTGAAGCATCTTTAGGTGCAGGCGCTGCACATAGTGAAGCAATTAAATTTATCGTTAATAGTATCTTCCCACAAAAACCAGAATTATTAGATAGTATTAAGTCTATTGGTCATCGTATTGTTCATGGTGGCGAAAAATATACCCAGTCAGTTGTTATTGATGATTCAGTATTAAAAGGAATCGAAGAAGCATCTGCTTTTGCGCCGTTACATAATCCTGCACATTTAATCGGTATTCGTGAGGCATTTGAGGCTTTTCCACACTTAAAAAATAAAAATGTGGCTGTGTTTGATACTGCATTCCATACAACTATGCCAAAAGAAGCTTATTTATATGCTCTTCCTAATGAGCTTTATACTAAGCATGGCGTTCGTCGTTATGGTGCGCACGGTACTAGCCATTATTATGTTAGCCGTGAAGCTGCAAGATTATTAAATAAACCTGTTGACCAAACGAATGTGATCACTTGTCATTTAGGTAATGGTGCATCAATTACTGCCGTCAAAAATGGTGAATGTATTGAAACTTCAATGGGGTTAACGCCACTCGAAGGTTTAGTTATGGGTACACGCAGCGGTGATATTGATCCTGCTATTATGTTCTTCTTACACGACAATTTAAAAATGTCAGTTGCCGATATTAACAATCTTTTAAACAAAAAATCAGGTTTATTAGGTTTGACAGGTGTAAGCAGTGACTGCCGTTATGTCACCGATAATTATGATACTAATGAAGATGCCAAAAATGCTTTAGATGTTTTTGTTCATCGTTTAGTGAAATATATTGGTGGTTATGCAATGTTATTAGACGGTCGTTTAGATGCTATCGTCTTTACTGGCGGTATTGGGGAAAATTCTGAAGAAGTTCGTCGTATGGCATTACAAAAATTAAGCATTCTTGGCTTTGAACTTGATCAAGAGCGTAACTTAGCTGCGCGTTTTGGTAAAGGTGGAACAATTACTAAAGATGGTTCAGCTATTGCGATGGTAATCCCAACTAATGAAGAGCTTGTTATTGCTCAAGATGCTGCGCGCCTAACTGCGTAATAAATATTTAAAACCGCCTAAATGGCGGTTTGTTTTTTATATAAAAAGAATTAAGAGGTAACAATTATGTCTCGTACTATTATGCTCATTCCTACTGGTACCAATGTTGGATTAACGGGCGTGAGTCTTGGTGTTATTCGAGCTATGGAGCGTCAAGGTATTAACTTAAACGTGTTCAAACCAGTAGCACAACCTAGAGCGGGTGGCGATGCGCCAGACAATACCACAACGTTAGTTAGTCATAACACTTCAATCCCAACACTAAAACCGCTTAAAATGAGCCATGTTGAAAACCTATTAGGTTTAAATCAACAAGATGTGTTAATGGAAGAGATCGTAGCCCTTTATGCCGAAAACACGAAAGGTGCTGATGTTGTTTTGGTTGAGGGTATTGTACCCACGTCTGATTATCCTTTTGCTAATGAACTCAATAATAATATCGCTAAAACGCTTGGTGCCGAAATTATTTTTGTGGTCAATATGGGCAAAGATACGCCAGAGCAACTTAGAGATCGCATTGAAATTGCTCGATCTAACTTTGGTGGCATTAAAAACGAAAAAATCGTTGGTGTGATTGTTAATAAAGTTAATGCGCCAGTTGAAGAACAAAGCCTTGCTCGTCCTGATGTTGCTGAAATTTATCACACTCCTAAATTTGATGATAAAAAAATCACTATCGATGATTTAAATGCACATAGCCCATTGCCAGTACTTGGATGTATTCCTTGGAATATGGATTTAAGTGCTTGTCGTTCTATTGATATTGCTAAACATTTTGACGCAAAAATTATTAATGAAGGTGATATCAAAAACCGTCGCATTAAACATATATCTTTTTGCTCACGTAGTGTGCCTAACATTATCAGTCATCTACAACCAAATGCACTGTTAGTGACTTCTGCCGATCGTGCTGATGTATTAGTGACGATTAGTCTAGCTGCTATGAATGGTGTGGCTATTGGTGGTGTGCTTTTAACGGGTGGTTACGAAATCGACGAAAAAATCGCAAAATTATGCCAACCTGCTTTTGATACGGGGTTACCTGTATTTACAGTTAAAACTAACACTTTCCAAACGTCGATTAATTTACAACAATTCAATTTAGAAATCCCTGCTGATGACAAAGAACGTATGGAAAACACCCAAAACTATGTGGCTGATCATATCGATGCTAAATGGGTTAAATCATTAAATGAAGTAGTAAATTCTGCACGTCGTCTGTCTCCTCCTGCATTCCGTTACCAATTAACTGAACTTGCGCGTAATGCGAAAAAAGTAGTGGTATTACCAGAAGGTGATGAACCAAGAACAGTTAAAGCAGCCGCAATTTGTGCTGAGCGAAATATCGCTAAATGCGTATTAATTGGAAATCCGGACGAAGTGCGTAAAGTTGCCGCTTCTCAAGGTGTGAGTTTAGGTCAAGGTGTTGAAATTGTTGATCCTGAATTAATTCGTGAAAAATATGTACCTCGTTTAGTTGAATTACGTAAAAATAAAGGTATGACAGAAGTAATTGCTCGTGAGCAATTAGCTGATAATGTAGTACTTGGTACAATGATGCTTGAAGCAAATGAAGTTGATGGTTTAGTGTCAGGTGCTGTGCATACAACTGCTAATACTATCCGTCCACCATTACAATTAATTAAAACTGCCCCGGGTAGTTCACTTGTTTCATCAGTATTCTTTATGTTAATGCCTGATCAAGTGTATATTTATGGCGACTGCGCAATTAATCCAGATCCAAATGCACAAGAGTTAGCCGAAATTGCGATTCAATCAGCTGATACAGCAATCGCCTTTGGTATTGAACCACGCGTTGCGATGATCTCTTACTCAACAGGTAGCTCGGGTCAAGGTGCTGATGTTGAAAAAGTGAAAGAAGCAACTCGCATTGCTCAAGAAAAACGTCCAGATCTTATGATCGATGGTCCATTGCAATATGATGCCGCGGTAATGCCAGATGTAGCAAAATCGAAAGCGCCAAATTCACAAGTAGCAGGTAAAGCGACTGTGTTTATCTTCCCTGATCTTAATACCGGTAATACGACTTATAAAGCTGTACAGCGTTCAGCTGATCTTGTTTCGATTGGCCCAATGTTACAAGGTATGCGTAAACCAGTTAATGACTTATCTCGTGGTGCATTAGTTGACGATATTGTTTACACCATTGCATTAACTGCAATTCAATCAGCACAAGAACAAAACGCTGCAAAATAAGTTTAGCAAAACGTTCTAACTATAGATAAAAGGTGATGTAATATCACCTTTTTTAATTAAATTTAGTCAAGTAATGAGCTTTAACAGCTTGAGTTATAACGATTTAGTTTTAAAGTATTTTGTTCTAGAAATTTGAGACAAAGTCTTCAAAAACTTATTTTAAGTCAAGTTGATGCATTCAAAGTTGATAAAAACAATAAATAATAAAAATTTATAAATGATTTTATCCCTTCATGTTGGTTTTTAATAGTGTTAATAACATTTCCATAAATTGTTCTTTATCACCTTGTAATGTTGAAAAAAAATCTTTATCTATTTGTTCAACCAAAGGTACAGTTTCATTTGCTTTATTCAATCCTTTTTGTGTTAATTGAATGGATTTTGCTCGACTATCTTTAATTGAGCAAGAGCGTTTTATATAATCTTTTTTTTCTAAATTCTCTAATATTTGGGAAATTGTCATCACATCGATATTTGTTTTATTTGATAAAATAACTTGTGTTATTTCGTCTGGTTGCTGTGATAGATAAGCAAGCGTTGCAAGCACTATAAATTGAGGATGAGTGATAGACTGTTTTTTCAAGCAATTTTTGATATTCGTATGCCAGGACGAATAAGTTTTCATAAAAATAAAACCAATAGATTCAGAATCAGTTTGGAATTGAGTCAAAAACTTATTGTCCTTTGTCATAATTTACCCTTCAACTAAGCCATTTAATTTGTAAGTTTTATCTATAATATCATCTGAAATCTGTTTTATAAAATCATAGGATGCTTTAGTATCCATTTTTGGATCCGGTTTTAGAGAAATTTCTGATTTTAATGCATATTGATTATGCGATATTTCAATAATTTGATGTGAGAAAAACAGTAAACCTATTTCAGGCATATCAAATTGTTCTGTAAATTCTTGCTCATCAATAATCTTTGATAAAGTCACTTCCATTTCCGGTATATTTTGTAATTTGAAAATACCTTTAGACCCTGTTTTTAAGTCACCAAATATACGAAAGTCTTCAAGATCAGTTTCCCATAATTTTCTTAAATTAAGATCAGTATAGTATTGCCAAATTTGAGTTGGTTTAGCTTTGGTTGGTAATATGAAAGAAATTGAAATGGTATTCATAGTGTCTCCTTTTAATAAGTTATCTTGTCATAAGTTTGCTTATTATAAGTTTACTTATTAATTAAGTAAAGAAAATTCAAGTTTTTGATTTGTTGACTTATTACAAGGTTAATTTGATGACTAGATATTGGACTTTGTAATAAGATGATTTCAAAATTATTAATAATATAAAATATTTATAATTGTTTTTAATTAATACTCTCAATTTAATTGGTAAATGGTACAATATCAGCCTAATTTTGTATTAGTTCATAGTTTAGGAATAAAATTGATGAAAAAAGACATCCACCAGCAGCGTATTTTAATCCTTGATTTTGGTTCTCAAGTTACTCAGTTAATTGCTCGCCGAATTCGTGAAATTGGTGTGTATTGTGAACTTTGGCCATGGGATGTGTCAGAAGAAAAAATTAAAAAATTCAATCCTAAAGGTATCATTTTATCGGGTGGACCAGAAAGCACGACCGAAGCTAACAGCCCACGAGCACCTGAATATGTTTTTAATGCTGGCGTACCTGTACTTGGGATCTGTTATGGTATGCAGACTATGGCAATTCAAGTAGGGCAGGGGGGGCAAGTTACCGCTTCTAATCAGCGTGAATTTGGTTACGCGAAAGTTGATATTGTTGCAAAATCTAAATTAACTGAAGGCATTTTAGATAGTATAAGCGATACGGGTATTGATCAACTTGATGTTTGGATGAGTCATGGTGATAAAGTCACATCATTACCAGATACTTTTACCTTAATCGGTCAAACAGAAACTTGCCCATATGCGATTATGGCAAATGATGAAAAACAGTTTTATGGTGTGCAATTCCATCCAGAAGTCACTCATACGGTGAAAGGTTTTGAACTATTGCAACGTTTTGTAATTGATATTTGCCATTGTGAAAAATTATGGACGCCATCTTCAATTATTACCGATGCGGTAGCTCGTATAAAAGAGAAAGTTGGTAACGATAAAGTACTATTAGGTTTATCTGGCGGTGTTGATTCATCCGTTACTGCGTTATTATTACACCAGGCAATAGGTGATCAGTTAACGTGTGTTTTTGTTGATCATGGTTTATTACGTTTAAATGAAGCACAACAAGTAATGGACATGTTTGGCGATAAATTTGGTTTGAATATTATCGCGGTTAATGCTGAAGATCGTTTTATGACTGCATTAAAAGGCGAAGTTGATCCTGAAGCTAAACGTAAAATTATTGGCCGTGAATTTGTTGAGGTATTTGATGAAGAAGCAGCAAAATTAAAAGATGTAAAATGGTTAGCTCAAGGTACAATCTATCCTGATGTTATTGAATCTGCTGCTGCGGATACAGGTAAAGCACATGTGATCAAATCACACCATAATGTTGGTGGCTTACCTGAAGATATGAAAATGGGCTTAGTTGAACCCCTACGAGAATTATTTAAAGATGAAGTACGTAAAGTGGGCTTAGAACTGGGCTTGCCTTATGATATGCTTTATCGCCACCCATTCCCAGGCCCAGGTCTTGGTGTTCGCGTGCTTGGTGAAGTTAAAAAAGAGTATTGTGACTTATTACGCAAGGCCGATGCTATCTTTATCGAAGAACTTTACAAAGCTGAGTTATATCATAAAGTAAGCCAAGCGTTTACCGTATTTCTACCGGTACGCTCTGTTGGTGTGATGGGCGATGGGCGTAAATATGATTGGGTTGTTTCACTGCGTGCCGTTGAAACTATCGACTTTATGACAGCTCATTGGGCTCATTTACCTTATGACTTCTTAGGACGCGTATCAAACCGTATAATCAACGAAGTCAACGGTATATCGCGTGTTGTGTATGATATAAGTGGAAAGCCCCCTGCGACGATAGAATGGGAGTAATTGCAATCCATCTTATAGGATCTTATTATAGTCTTTTTTATTAATATTAAGCCTTGTATAACAAGGCTTCAGATTGATGACAAAGAACTCGCTTTTTGGCGAGTTCTTTGATCTAATAGAGAGGAGTCCACTATAAGAGAAGTTCTTCTATGCTAAAAAAACCAACTCCAGCGACACCAGAAAAAATAGAGCAAATCTCACTAGATGCGCTTGTCCCCCAAAATCATCTTGTTCGTAAAATAGCTAAAGTCATTGATTTTGAATTTATTCGAGAAGCGGTAGCACCACTTTATTGCCCGAATAACGGTCGTCCGGCAGAAGATCCGGTCAGACTGTTTAAAATCATGCTATTGGGGTATCTTTTCGGTATCCCCAGTGAACGTCGTCTGGTTCAGGAAATTCAGGTGAATTTAGCTTACCGCTGGTTTCTGGGAATGGGATTAACCGAAAAAGTGATTGACGCCTCAACACTTAGTCAAAATCGTCGCCGTCGGTTTAATGACAGTGAAATCTATCAACAGATTTTTGATAATATTGTTGAGCAGGCCATTGCCAAAGGGTTGATAAGTGGTCGGGTATTATATACGGACAGTACTCACCTAAAAGCAAATGCCAATAAAGGCAAAGCACGTAATGAGCAGCGTATTGTTGAGCCCAGTCAATATATTGATGCGCTTAATCAAGCCATCAACGCAGAAAGAGAATTAAACGGAAAAAAGCCTTAAAGCCATCGACGGTAGAGAAATACAAG
>NZ_LZHN01000014.1:0-4363 GCF_001690435.1 Gilliamella sp. Nev3-1
GAAATAATTAATGTTATATATATTTTTAGTAGCTAGCTGTCTAGAAAGAGGTATAAAATGAAAGGAAAACATGTTTTATTTGGCATAAGCCCTTTTAATTCCAAATTTAATGAAAATTACATATAAAAATATGTTGGAGTGGGGGTTTGATAATTATGATCATGTAGATGTTTTACATCCACATGAAGAGGCTAAGTATCTTTTAATAGGGGCTGGAGATAATGAGGTAAAAGCACGTAAAAAATCACGAAAAGAATTTTATCGAATTGAAAGAGCTATTAATAATTATTTATCAATGTCTGGTCATGATTTTTTTGCAAAAAGAATATTAAAATTTTCCGATTTTTATGCTGACGAATTGTATAAAAAAAATGTAGAGATAATAAAAGAAGATTTTAAAAATAATGAGAATTTTCACTCATTATGTATAACTCAGTCATATAAAGCTATTTTGAATAGAAAAAACGCCATCAGTAAAACATCTGAAATAAAAGAACAGGATATTATTATTGCTACAGAATATATAATAAGAGAAATTCCTTTTATTATTTCCCCTTCTTTATTGTCATCTTCACTAACTAGTCTGCATATATCTTATTACTGTTCATGGCCAATAGCTGATTATGTTTATGCTGGAAAGTTAAGTATCAGCCCTAGTTCAGATACAAAAATTATTGTTAAAGATCATTCAATTTAATTATTAAGTAATATGGAGGTAATATGTTGACTATGAACAATCATTTTCCAGGAGTGTTGTCTGATGAATATGGACAAGATCCATACAAATATATTGATTTATTGGATAAAACGGAGAACGTTATTTATGACAAAACTTTAAATGCGCATTTAGCTATTAGTTATGATGCTGTTCGTAGCATACTTGGAAATTCAGTATTATTTTCAACAAAACCTTTATCTAAAAGAGCTGAGCCAGTAATGAGGGGAAAAGTTCTGGCTCAGATGGAAGGTAATGAACATAAAATAAAAAAGAGCATGCTCTTACATCAGCTTACCGGTCGTGTGTTGAAAGATTATTATCACCCCAAACTGACAAATCTATGTGATTCATTGTTAACAGAAATTATAACTAAGAACAACTTTGATTTTATTTATGATTTTGGTAATAAATATGCTTTATTAACAACATTCAATATCATTGGTATTGATTATAATAAATTAGACTGGTATCTAGAAAGATTAAAACTCATAGTTCAATTTGCGACTGGGTTTAATCTTTCAAAAGAGACTGAAGATATCGCACTATTTGCATCTGAAGAATTGGAAAAAGTGATATTGGATTTAATCGATGAACGTAAAAAGTGTGCTGGAGATGATATTATTTCTTTTATTATTCATAATAGTAATGAAAGTGAAATATTAAGTGATAGTGAGATAGTCGCACTTTCATTAAACATTTTACTTGCAGCTTCAGAACCAGTTGATAAAGTTTTAGCAAATTGTATCTATCACCTTTATAGAAATGAATCTTATATTGATCTAGTTATCTCCAATGATTGCAGCACTAATAGTATCTTGCAGGAAAGCTTACGAATTACACCACCTGTTCATTTAATTCCACGCCAAGTCGAGGATGATAGTTGTGTTGAAGGTGTTAACTTAAAAAAAGGAGATTTAATATTTTCCTTAATACCATCAGCAAATAGAGATGAAAAATATTTTGAACACCCAAATACATTCAATCCACGAAGAGAATTTAAGGGACATCTTTCATATGGAGTGGGAATTCATGCTTGTATTGGTGCTCAATTTGCAAATATGCAATTAAATATCGCCCTTCAAAAATTAGTTTTAATACTTAAAAATTATAAAGAAATTACACCACCAACGTTCGGTGGAATATATACACGAGGCGCAACTCAATATAATCTGGAAAGAGTTTAATATGAAGCAATCGATTGACCTGACAACCTCAGAAAGAAAGTTAGTGTTTGCTATGACACTATCTAGTATATTGCCATTATTAGATAGCAGTATTGTTAATGTTATTTTACCCTCAATTTCGAATGACATTAATACCTCTTATGCTTATATGCAATGGGCTGTTACCATATATATGCTTGCTTGCGCAGCTGGCATATTACTATCACCTTATGTACATGAAAATTTTGGACTCAAGAAAGCATGGGTATGCTCAATTTTTGTCTTTCTTGTTGGTTCTATATTAGTTGGATTTTCATATAATCTGGTTTCTTTAATCTTGTATAGATGTCTACAAGGTTTTGGTGCAGGAATTTTAATTCCTATTACTCAATCTACAATAGCAACTTATTTTGGTAAGGAAAGACTAAAGCTGGTTATGGCATTGATTGCTATTCCGTCAGTCTTTGCCCCTGCACTAGGGCCAATTTTTGGAGCAATCATATCAGAACAGTTAAATTGGAGAATAGCTTTTTTTATCAACATACCTTTAGTACTTATGGCTTTTTTATTTGGTAGAACGACAATGCCTGATAATAAAACGTCTAAATACAATATGAATATTTATGTATTAATGACATTTTTAATTGCTTTAATAATATTTTTCATCTCTATTAAAAATATCACTTCTGGGCATTTTTTTGATATTTTTAATATTATTATGCTAGTTTTAGGTATTGGTTTGATGATGGTTTCGCTTATTATTAATAACAAGTCAGACAGTAAACTGATCGATTTAAGTTCATTTAGTTGTATTCAATATTCGTTCGCAATAATTATGGGATTTCTGACGTCACTTATCTTTTTTGGTTTCATGATTTTTTTTCCTTTAATACAAGCAATAAATGATAATATATCTATTACATATATTGGTATGTTGCTAGCTCTACAAGGTGTAGGTGCCTGGTTGGCTAGAAAATTTATTTATAAATCTCTAAGTGAGATAAATTCATTTCTAATTATTGGTGTAGGATTAATAATATCAGCAATAAGTATATTAATAATTCAAGTAGGTGGCAACGCCTTTGAAATTATCGGTTTTACTGTTCGAGGTTCCGGATTAGGCGTCGCCACGATTGCTGTTCTCTCTTCTCCATTTGAGTTCTGTGATAAAAATCAAATTAAGGACACGAGCGCTATCACGCGTGTTACACAGCAAATTGGTGGTGCATTTGGAGGCGTACTATCAGGAATATTAATCAACCTCACTCAACATCAAATAATTTCAATAAACTGCGCTTATCAGGCAATGTTTTTTGTGTCTCTGGCTTTTGGTTTTCTAGCGGTTATTGTCTATATTTTCTTTGGCCGAGTGAATACAAGGATTTAGCATACAAAAAAACGGAACATGTGAGTTCCGTTTTTTTCGCTTATTCAACGATACTGCTAAGCCACTTATTCAGTATTGAACAATTGAATGAACTATAAAGAGTCTCAACCGCTGACGCAGGTTTCAACTTGAATAAGGTATTTTTTCTGTTTAAACTAATTTTCTAAACCACTTACACAGTGTAACGGTATACTTTTCTTGCAGATATTCTTAGCGGTATTGTAAATACCCCAAACTTAGTACACAACTCACGTAGAAAATTAAGCTGCCTGTTTTAATATTTTATATTCGAGCGGTGTCATGTTATTTAATGCCTCATGCGGTCTTTCGGTGTTATAAATCGTTAACCATTCTTCGGTTATTCTCCTTGCTTGCGCTAAGTTGTTAAAAAGATATAAATCGAGCACTTCAGTACGATAGGTACGATTAAATCGTTCAATATAACCATTTTGATAAGGGCTACCGGGCTAGATATAATCAATGGCTATATCATGTGATTTAGCCCAGTTTATAAAGGTTTTTCCTGTAAATTCTGGCCCATTATCGACCCGTATTTTTAATGGATACCCATGATATTCGGCCAGTTTATCTAAGTAACGGGTAACTCTCCCTGCCGGTAAGCTTACTGCAATATCAATACCTAATGCCTCACGATTAAAGTCATCGATGACATTGAATGTCCTAAAGCGACGTTGATTACGACTACTGTCACTCATAAAATCCATTGACCAACATTCACCTTGTTTATTGGGGACTAATAACCTTTCCGGGCATCGTGGAGGAATGCGTTTTTTACGCTTTACCCTGAGATTAAGCTTTAATTCACAATACACCCGATATACCCGTTTATGATTCCATTGATAGCCGAGCTTTCTGATACGATTAAAACATTTAGGAAAGCCCCAGCGTAAATGCCGGTCTGTGATAGCATTCAACACCGAAACAATCACCGAATCATCCTGTAACTTAGCTTGATAATAGTAAGCACAACGGCTTAAACCAACAATGGCACAACTCATAGCAATAGTAACTGAATGATTTTGTTGTAGTTGCTGTGCCCACGTTTTACGTGCCCCTGTTGGCACTAAAGCTTTT
>NZ_LZHN01000015.1:0-8144 GCF_001690435.1 Gilliamella sp. Nev3-1
TGGATTTTATTTTCCCTTGAATTAACGACTTATTAATCACATTCCCAACAAAAACGCTGAACAAGGGTTCTATTTTATTTAAATCTAAATTCTGCCATGCACCATCTGAATTGAAAATATCATAAAAGCGCATTTCAGGGCTGGTTAGCATCTGTCCAATTGTGTATAAATTATCACGTAATTGGATATTGACTAGATCATTTTTCTTCCAAACAACACGTTTAGCCATAATTAGCATCGACCTCTTTTTTTAGGAACACGCTTTCGATCCCGCTAATAGGTTGGGGTATCATCGTATAGCAGAATTTCCCAGTATCTTTGATGGCAATCGCTTCAATTCTGTTGGTGCAATCATAACAGTAGTCGGTCTATCCCTGTTTGTTGTGTTTTTCGCCTACTAGCAGATCGGGGGAAAATGATTAATTCATTAATTGTAGACACCAATCTCTTCCGCTTTGGCAATTAACTCATCTTGCAATGAACCTTGTATTTCATCTCCATCATACTCAAGAATGAAATCACCACTAATATTAGGAGGAAAACATGAACCATCTATGGTGCCAAAAATTGTTGACATTGTATCTATCATTACTATACGCAGAAAATTAAAAATCTTTTCTTGGTCTTTATCTGATAGCTTTGCGATAATACTTCTTGCTCTTGCATAAGGATCATTATCGTTTGTAGATTTACTCGGATCACTTAAATGAATTTTATAATATTCAAGTGTATCATCCAAAAGCATAGATAAAAGTGAGGTAACTACTAATTCATCTTTTCCTATTTTATTCATTTAACAACCTCCTTTTCCATTAGGTTTTACTGTATTCATTTCTGGATATATTTCTTTATTTTTGGTGATTAATTTCTGAAAAGCGCTATTGGGTATTTGTGGGTAAACTCTTTTTAGCTAACGTATATCTCTAGCTAATAGTGCAAATAATACCGAAATTTGCACAATTTGACGAGACCCAAATTTAGACATTAATATCCCGGATATAGGCATCATAAATAATGCGCCAAGACCAAAAGTAAGAATAAAATAACCAATTACTTCGTCCGTGACATTAAAACGTGGTGCAAATTATGCAATTTGAATCGCCCAAGCGCCAGTTATAAATCCATTGTAAAATAATACAGTAACAGCACATCTTGCTCTTGATTCTATTTTTATTTCCTTTATCAATTCTCTATAAAAACTTCATGATCGCGATCCAACGAGATACTGTAATCGCCATTATCTTGTTTATTTACTTTAACTTCCAAAAAATTAGCTATTGCAGTTTTAGCACCATGCTTGATAAGTATTGTTTCTCCGATACCTACGCAATATGCACCGGCTTCAACAGCAGAGGTAACGCCACTAATTGAGTCCTCAAATACCAGTGTTTTATTGGGAGGTAGCATTAAACGTTTCGCACCTAAAATATACGGATCAGGGAATGGTTTACCACGAGACACATCATCACGCTCTACAATCACGGAAATACAGTCTTTAATCTGAAGCATATCCATGATCCTGTCAATTTTTTCTCGCCAGCCACTCGTCACTATTCCTACTCTTATTTTTGCAGCTGACAAAGCTAATATTAACTGCGCAACGCCGGGAATAGGCTCATAGTCAGCAGTATTTTCAGCATGAATAATATAGGCCTGTACTTTTTTTTGGTCATCTATTGGCAGGTGGCCAAAAAGCGCCTTTATTGTGTGCGGTCCTGGTTGGCCGTGAATATGATTTACTATATCACTATCAGTAACTTTGATTCCGTATAAAGCGCCGGCTTCAATCCAGGCTCCTTCAATAACAGTATTGGAGTCGATAAGTACACCATCCATATCAAATAAAACACCGGAAATTTTTTCTCTTGCATTACTCATAATTTTTTATCCTTTTGAGTTTAAAATAGGTGCAGCAACAACTATTTGCCCTAATGAAATTCCACCATCATTAGTTGGTACTAATTTATGGCTGTATGGTTTTAAATCAATTTTTTCTAAATGATCTATTGTATTCATGAGAATGAATTCATTACAAAAAACACCACCGCTTAATACAATTTGATTACACCCTGTCTTAGAAGCTAATTGTTTACACACAGTTTTAATTATTTCTACAATAGTGGAATGGAAACACCGGCTAATTTCTGACAAGTTCGGTTCTGTGCTTAGGAGAGCAAAAGTTATCTCTTTTATCATTGGTCTATAATCAATTTCAATATGACCATCCTTATCTTCAAGTCTGAACTTAAATGGTTTAACCATGTGCAAATCGCGTTCTAAAAGCGATTCTAACTCAATTGCTGCTTGCCCTTCATATTCAACGTTAGTGCAAACTCCCATTAACGCTGATACACCGTCAAAAAGTCTGCCAATACTACTTGTTGCAGCTGAATTGATTTTTTGTACCGACATTTTAGTAAATACATTCCTTTGTTGTTCAGACAACAAATTTAATGCTGGTATATCAAGCAAATCAAAATTATCACCAAAAGTTTCTGTCAACAGAGATACAGCAATGCGTAAAGGCTCTTTAATGGCTTTGTCTCCGCCGATTAATCGAATCGTTCGGAGACAAGCTGCTCTTGAAAAATTTTCAAAATCACCTATTAGAAATTCACCACCCCAAATACTCCCATCTGTACCATATCCAGTCCCATCAAAGATTACACCAATAGTTTGACCCAATAATCCATTTTCAGCCATACATGAAGCCATATGAGCATGATGATGCTGGACCTGAATAACTTTCGTATTTAACTGATTTAAAGCTGTTCGTGTTGAACGAAACATTGGATGCAAATCACAGGCAATAGCATTTGTTTCTATACCTAGAAGTTTTTTTAAATGAGAAATACAATCTTTATGTGAGTCGAAAGTTAAGTCATTTTTAAGATCACCAATATGTTGACTCATAAAAACTTGTTTATCTTTTGAAAGGCTAATTGTTGTTTTCAATTCAGCACCCAATGCAGTAATTGAGCCAACTTCATATGCTAGATGAATCGGGTAAGGCGCATAACCTCTTGAACGGCGCAGAAATAACATCTGGTTTTTATCCTTTTTTTCATTAATCATAATACGAGCAACCGAATCATCAACGCGTGTATGAATATCACGATTGTTTAAAATGAAGTAATCTGCAATTTTACCTAATTGTTCTACAGCAGTTTTATTATCATAAACGATAGGATAACCTGATAAATTACCGCTAGTCATTACTAAAACAGGCATTGTAGGGTCTTCAAGTAACAAATAATGTAGCGGTGCGGACGGTAGCATTACCCCTATATTTGGATTGTGTGGAGCAACATCTTCCAAAAATTTAACTTTACGTTTTTGTAATAACACAATTGGACGTTGCGGGCTTTCCAAAAGAATTTTTTCTTCAAACTCTACGGTCGCAAAATTGTTGATGTTATCTACATTTTCAGCCATAACAGCAAAGGGTTTTGCATCTCTTTTCTTTCGTTTTCTCAGTTCTTTAACTGCTGAAGTATTTGATGCATCAACTACTAAATGAAATCCTCCTAAACTTTTTATTGCAACGATTTTGCCCTCTTTTAACTCTTTAATAGTAAAACGGACGATATCATCAGTGGATATAGGTTTGCCTGAATGATCAACCAATTCTAGTTCAGGTCCACATATCGGACATGCATTTGGTTGAGCATGATAACGTCTATCATCAATATTATTATATTCATGCTGACAGGATGGACACATTTTAAACGAACTCATTGTACTTTGACTACGATCATAAGGCATATCTTTAATTATGGAATATCGTGGTCCACAATTGGTACAATTTATAAAAGCATATCTGTAACGAATATTTTCAGAATCCCTCATTTCTGATAGACAATCATTACACACGTTGGAATCAGGAGGTATAATTGTATTCATATGGTCAAGCTGAAGACTTTTTCTAATGCTAAATGTTTGATAGCATTCATTATCAACTTGATCTATTATTGTTATATTTATTATTCGAGCTAGCGGAGGAGGCGTTGAGACTAATTCGTTCATCATTAATGCAATATTATCATTTGATGATTGTAATTCAATCAGTACACCTTCAGAGTCATTCAATACCCATCCATTAACGCCATAATTCTTGGCTAATCTATGAACAAAGGGGCGAAATCCTACCCCTTGGACAATACCGCTTACACGATAACGTTTGGTTACTTTCTCAACAGAGCCTTGGAAGTTCTGCACCATATAATTCCTCAATAGTAATTTGAGTACCGTCAGATTCAATCATGCAAACTTTTGGTTGTCCTACTCGCATAACTTCCCCAATAATTACAGCTTTCTCCCCAAAAGGATTTCTCTTAAGTATAGCGAGAACACTTTCCGCGGCATCAGGTTCAACAAACAGACATAAACAGCCCTCATTGGCTAAATTGATGATATCCACACCTAACATATCTGCGGCCATAGCTGTTTCAAGTTGAATTGGTAATGCAGCTTTTTCAATAACTATTTCACAATTTTGTGAACGAGCATGTTCATGAAGAACAGCTGATAGCCCCCCTCTTGTAACGTCTCTCATTGATGCAATTTTACCTTCTGGTACATTATCAAATATCTCTTGAATCATTTGATTTAGAGGCGCACAATCGCTTAGTATATCACGTTCAAATCCCAACCCTTCGCGCATTGATAATAAATGAATAGAATGGTTCCCTATATATCCACTTAAAATAATTTTCTGTCCTGGTTTTACATTTTTGATTGAAACAGGTGAATGCTCAAATATCCCAATGCCGGCAGTGTTAATAAAAAGCTTATCAGCTTCGCCTTTTCCAACAACTTTAGTATCGCCAGCTACAATTTTGACATTAGCAGATCTGGCGGTATCGCGGATAGATTCAATGATTTTAAACAATTCAGACATTGGCATACCTGCCTCTAAAATAAGACTAAGAGTTAAATAAAGTGGCTTTGCACCACTTACGGCCAAATCATTAACAGTACCACACACTGCAATTTTGCCAATATCACCATTGCCGAAAATTAAAGGGGTTACGACAAAAGAATCTGTCGTAAATGCAACTTTGCTAGTAGGTAAATTTAATGATGCGCTATCTTCCATTGCTCCAAGATAAGTATCATCGAGGATATAAGCAATTTTCTCAACCAGCTCTCGACTTAATTTTGCTCCAGTACCATGATCTAGAACAACAACCTCTTCATT
Organism: Gilliamella sp. Nev3-1; assembly: GCF_001690435.1. Taxonomy (NCBI): domain Bacteria; kingdom Pseudomonadati; phylum Pseudomonadota; class Gammaproteobacteria; order Orbales; family Orbaceae; genus Gilliamella; species Gilliamella sp. Nev3-1. The sequence goes on from NZ_LZHN01000015.1 coordinate 5,201, forward strand.
TGACTTTATAATGTTCATTTTTAGCTCCATTAACTGCGTTCCGGCAAATCATCTTGCTTCTCTAGAAGAGCTAAAATTTCAGAAGATGAAGCTACTGTCGCGCAATAATTTGCCAGCCATTCTAAAGCACGATTGGTATCATCTATGGAAGGAGCAAAAACACCATCACTTGGAACCCATACATTGTACCCTCTAAAATAAGCATCAGCTGCCGTTGTTTGAACACAAACATGAGTTTGCAAGCCTGTAACAATCACTGAATTAACACCAAGTTTTTTTAGAATACCATCAAGGTCATTGTTGTAAAAACCAGTATCTCGTCCTTTTACTACAACAATATCTGAAGGATGACTTATTGTCTTCAATATCTGATTTTCTGGTATTCCAGCTAAAGCTGGAATACCACCTTCTCGATTTTTATATCTTTTTTGCACTGCTGGATCATTGGGATCATTAATCAACTGTAAATGTATAACTTGATGATTTAGATTCCTGATACCGTTTAAAAATTCATTAAATTTAGTAAGTTTTTCTTCCAGTTCTTCAGGTGATTTTGATATTTTGTAGGTAAATTCATATTGCAAATCATTAGTTAATAACGCTACTTTGGGCATGACGTCTATCTCCATGCAAAATTGAACTTTCTTAAATATAAACATTTGAGGAAGTTGTGTATAATGAAAAAAAAATCAGTTATTGATAAACATTTGGAATGGATATGAATATCGACATCCGACTGCTTAAAGCATTTATAACACTGGCTGAAACTAAAAGTTACCGCCTCGCAGCTGAAGCTTTGTTTATAACTCAACCTGCATTGACAAAACAAATTCAAGCTTTAGAAAGAATTATTGAAATGAAACTTTTTATTAGAGGTCGGAATGGAGCAAAATTAACATATATTGGAGAAAAAATATTTCTCGAAGCGCAAATACTTTTAAAGTATTACAATCATTTTTTTATCACAGCCAGTGATATTAAGAAGAATGCACATAACCATATATTAATTGGATTTGGTATTTCGTCATTCCAAAATGTACCTAAGTGGATTCATGCCTTTTCGGATAAATATCCTGAATATGAAGTTATTACCAGACAAATTCCATCTAGTACTCAAATTAAGATGTTGATGCAAGGTGAATTGGATATTGCCTTTGCTCGAATGCCGGTACACGATTCTCTAAATTCAATAATTCTATCTAAGGAACGGATCGTTCTTGCTGTGCCGGCTGACGTTGAAGTTAATTCCTCTAATCTTAATTATGTAATCGAAACACACTCTTTATTGCACATAAAGCCAAACTTAGCACCTTGTTTGGCTGAACAAACTAAAATGATGCTTGACCATATGAATATATTTTCAAATCCCGTATCAGCCACCAGTGATCTTTCGTCTCTTTTAGCGTTAATTGCAGGTAAAAATGGGGTTGCCTTTGTTCCGGCAAGTGTCCGTCATTTTTTACCGAAAGGCGTTAAACTCATTATCCCTGAATTTGAACAACCAGGGTGGGATATTGCTATGGTATGGAACCCAAAGATTCGTAATGAAAAAAGAGATCTGTTTTTAGAAATGGTTAAAACAATTGTAACTACCCCCTAAAATAGTGCAGCAAAAAAGTAGAAAATTCTCTATGATAAAAGTAAAAGGGGGGTAATTATGTTGGGGTTTTGGTTTCTTTATCTTTGTTTTTTTGATAATCATTCAGTTAAATAAAAAAGGGTAATTCCGTTTTCTTTTGATTATCTGCTTAACGAAGTGGTTCTGGTAGGCGGCGTGTCAGGGGACGCAATTTTTCTCTGTCATCCCATAAATCAGGGAATACTTCAAATTTCAGATCATCACGGTTAATACCTGTATCAAAATAGCGACAGAGGCGGTCTCGTAAATCTACATCACCCCACATATTAGTCATCTCATATTGTTCAATAAGCTTTCTATCTTGTGGAAGCGTTAAATCTTCTTTGATAATTGGTGCTCTAGTTGTACTTAAAATGCCATCAGCATCAGGAACAAGATCTATTAATTTTCCTCCTAAAAAATGAAAATTAAATTTGTCACCTTTGTAATGATCTCCATCCAAAATAGTATAGGCATCAATCCAATATCTTTCGCTAGGCTTTGAACTGGGTATTACTGTAATGGATTTTATTTTCCCTTGAATTAACGACTTATTAATCACATTCCCAACAAAAACGCTGAACAAGGGTTCTATTTTATTTAAATCTAAATTCTGCCATGCACCATCTGAATTGAAAATATCATAAAAGCGCATTTCAGGGCTGGTTAGCATCTGTCCAATTGTGTATAAATTATCACGTAATTGGATATTGACTAGATCATTTTTCTTCCAAACAACACGTTTAGCCATAATTAGCATCGACCTCTTTTTTTAGGAACACGCTTTCGATCCCGCTAATAGGTTGGGGTATCATCGTATAGCAGAATTTCCCAGTATCTTTGATGGCAATCGCTTCAATTCTGTTGGTGCAATCATAACAGTAGTCGGTCTATCCCTGTTTGTTGTGTTTTTCGCCTACTAGCAGATCGGGGGAAAATGATTAATTCATTAATTGTAGACACCAATCTCTTCCGCTTTGGCAATTAACTCATCTTGCAATGAACCTTGTATTTCATCTCCATCATACTCAAGAATGAAATCACCACTAATATTAGGAGGAAAACATGAACCATCTATGGTGCCAAAAATTGTTGACATTGTATCTATCATTACTATACGCAGAAAATTAAAAATCTTTTCTTGGTCTTTATCTGATAGCTTTGCGATAATACTTCTTGCTCTTGCATAAGGATCATTATCGTTTGTAGATTTACTCGGATCACTTAAATGAATTTTATAATATTCAAGTGTATCATCCAAAAGCATAGATAAAAGTGAGGTAACTACTAATTCATCTTTTCCTATTTTATTCATTTAACAACCTC
>NZ_LZHN01000016.1:0-41081 GCF_001690435.1 Gilliamella sp. Nev3-1
ATTCGCCAAGATAATAACATAGAGAATCCTCTATTCACATAGGCTCTATCATTTCTTCATATTGATTTTATTTTATTATTTATAACAGGTTAATTTACTATTAAATTTTTTTATTAACAATAATTACCAATAAAATTACTTTAGTGTTACGCAAGGTACTGCTAAACTAATTGGCATTTTTTAATATATTTTTAAATAAATTATTTTCTAGGATAAATTTATGCGAACCAGTAAATATCTTCTTTCTACGTTAAAAGAGACCCCTGCTGATGCAGAAGTCATTAGCCATCAATTAATGTTACGTGCAGGTATGATCCGTAAAGTTGCCGCAGGGTTATATACTTGGCTTCCCACTGGTTACCGTGTACTTAAAAAAGTAGAAAATATTGTCCGTGAAGAGATGAATAAAGCTGGCGCAATAGAAGTATTAATGCCAGTTGTACAGCCTGCTGATATTTGGCAAGAAAGCGGTCGTTGGGAACAATATGGACCTGAGCTATTACGAATCAAAGATCGTGGCGACCGTGACTTTGTATTAGGTCCAACTCATGAAGAAGTGATTACTGATTTACTGCGTAATGAAGTTAGCTCATATAAACAATTACCTCTTAATGTGTATCAAATTCAAACTAAATTCCGTGACGAAGTGCGTCCTCGCTTTGGGGTGATGCGTTCGCGTGAATTTATTATGAAAGATGCTTATTCTTTCCATACTTCACAAGAATCATTACAAGAAACTTATGATGATATGTATAAAGCCTATAGCGCTATTTTTACACGCGCAGGCTTAAACTTTAGAGCAGTACGTGCTGACACTGGCTCAATTGGTGGTAATTGGTCTCATGAATTCCAAGTGCTAGCTGATAGTGGGGAAGATGATATTGTTTTCTCAACGGAATCAGATTATGCCGCTAATATTGAAATGGCGCAAGCTTTATCACCAACACAACAACGAGCAGAGCCAACTAAAGCGATGGAACTGGTTGATACTCCCAATGTAAAAACGATTGATGAATTAGTTCAGCAGTTTAATTTGCCAATTGAAAAAACGGTAAAAACCCTAATGGTAAAAGCAACTAAAGAAAGCGGTCATCAGTTAGTGGCATTATTAGTTCGAGGCGATCATACTTTAAACGAAATCAAAGCGGAAAAAATTGATATCGTTGCTTCACCCCTTGAATTTGCAACCGAAGAAGAAATTCGTGCTTTAGTTAACGCCGGTCCTGGTTCATTAGGTCCAATTAATTTAAACATGCCAATTATTATCGATCGTGATGTTGCTGTTATGAGCGATTTTGGCGCAGGAGCTAATATTGATCACAAACACTATTTTAACATTAATTGGGAGCGTGATGTTTCCCTACCACGTATTGAAGATATCCGTAATGTGGTTGAAGGCGATATGAGTCCTGATGGCAAAGGTACATTACAAATCAAACGTGGCATTGAAGTTGGGCATATATTCCAACTTGGCACAAAATATTCACAAGCCATGAAAGCGACAGTGCAAGGCGAAGATGGGCAAAACCATGTGATGATTATGGGATGCTATGGTATTGGGGTTAGTCGTATTGTAGCGGCAGCTATTGAACAATGCCATGATGATCGAGGTATTATTTGGCCAGAAGCTATTGCGCCATTTAGTGTTGTGATCATTCCAATGAATATGCACAAATCAGAAAAAGTGCAAGCGACAGCCGAAAAACTTTACGCAGATCTGCAAGCAGCTGGCATTGAAGTGCTTTTTGATGATCGTAAAGAACGTCCTGGTGTCATGTTTGCTGATGCTGAATTGATCGGTATACCTCATACCATTGTCATTGGTGAGCGTAATCTTGATAATGGCGAAGTAGAATATAAACACCGTGCTGGTGGCGATAAAGAAATGGTAAAAGTTGATAATATTATTGAATTTATCAAAACTCGTTGCAAGCTAGCTTAACATTAAGATAACTTGCTAACTAGTTATAAAACATAATAAAATTGGGGATCATTACCCTCAATACAACGGTAATTAGCTTATTACTGTTGTATTGTTATTATTTAGCTGCCATAAAGCCAATACTAATTAACGACTAGCGTAACGTGATTTTTTTGCAAAACTACTTTTAATTTTCAAAAATAAACATCCACAAATACTTAACAAAGAAAATGTTGAGTATAAATTCAAAGTGATATTGTTCTTTTTTTCGGCTAAAATAAATCAATAAAAATCTTACATCAATGGGTTGAAATAATGTTAAAAAAAGCCATCGCATTTGCACTATCTACCTCGTTATTATTACAAAGCTCGTCCATTGTTTATGCTGATAATATTAACCTACCCGATATAGGTACCGCTGCTGCTACAACATTAAGTATTGGCCAAGAAATGGAAATGGGCGATTATTATATACGAATGTTGCGAGCCGATGCTCCAATTATAAACGACCCTGTTTTAAGCCAATATATTAATGATTTAGGTAAAAAATTAGTTGCTAAATCAGAATCAGTAAAAACCCCTTTTCATTTCTATATTATGAAAAGTGATATACTTAATGCATTCGCTTTTTTTGGTGGAAATGTTGTCATTCATTCTAAGCTCATATTAGATACCGATAATGAAAGCCAATTGGCCTCTGTTATGGCTCACGAAATTGGTCATGTCACCCAACGGCATTTAGCCAGAGCGATGGAAAATCAAAGTCGAAATAGTCCTTATGTTTGGGGGGCAACGTTAGGCTCTTTATTGCTAACATTAGCGAATCCGGAAGCTGGCATGGCCGCGATGACAAGCACCATGGCAGGTTCAACTCAAAATATGATTAGTTTTACACAAAGCAATGAGCAAGAAGCTGATCGTGTCGGTTTAAGAACGCTTGCCAAAGCAGGGTTTGATCCCTATGCTTCATCGGAGTTTTTACAAAAGCTGGCTGATCAAAGCCGTTTTAGTAGTAAAGCGCCTGAAATATTACTTACTCACCCATTACCCAATAGTCGGTTAACGGATATTCGCAATCGCTCAATGCAATACAGTAAAAAAAGTGTATCGCCATCATTAAATTATTATTTAGCAAAAGCACGATTAGCAATCTTAATAACTAAAAATAAAAATGCTGCTAAACGATTACTTGAAGATTACAAAAAGATCAATAACGAACAAACTAAAACAGCTGTTATTTATGGTAACACATTAGCTGACAACTTGAGTGGTAATAACCAAAAAGCAAAACAGCAGTTACAACCCTTATTAGACCGCGATCCAAATAATATTTGGTATATTGATTTAATGACTGATATTGATTTGGCGCTCAACAATAACGATGCAGCCATTACTCGCTTACAAGCCGCATTAAAAAAAGCCCCAGACAGCTCAGCTTTGCAATTGAATCTTGCTAATGCATATATAAAAAATAGAAATTACCAACAAGCCGTCACGTTATTGCATCGTTACACTTTTGACCATAATGATGATACTAATGGTTGGGATTTACTTGTTACAGCTTATGGTGGATCACGTTCAAGGGCTCAAGAAATGAGTGCTAAAGCAGAGTTACTTGCATTAGAAGGTCAATTCCAACAATCAATACAATTACTACAAAATGCGAAAAATCAAACCAAAGGCAATCAAACAATGATTTCTAAAATCGATGCAAGAATTAATCAATTAAAACAGTTGCAAAAACGTTATGCTGTTTATAAACGATAATAAGCTTTAATGATCATATCTCGACTAATTTTTGTAATAATATTAGTCGAGAAAATGATAAATCAGGTTGTTTTTTAAGACAAATGATCTACATTATTGAAGAATTTTACCGTAAATGCTCCTTCAGCATGCTCATGGCTTTGTTTATAATTAACCAAGCTAATGCTAGTATTTAGCATTCGAGGAAAATAATTTTCATCACGATGTAAACGCCAATCGCCACCATTTAACACACAAAGTAAAATTCGTAATACTGTCCCATGTGACACAACCAAAATATTACCCGTATCTTGAGTCGCGTTTTGAACAATGGTGTTTAATCCTTGCTTCATACGCGTTAGTATATCAAGATAATTTTCACCTTGATTAACTGAAGCGTCGAAATTAGCTGGATCAGTTAAATAGGTCGTAAATTCAGGAAACGTCTTTTTCAACTGAGGGACATGTTTACCTTCCCAAATGCCAAAATCCATTTCACGCAGATCGGCAAGCTCAAAAGTGGGAATAGTAAGATTATTTTCTTTAACAATATAATCGCGTGTTTCCATCGCACGTTGTTGTGTGCTTGAGTACGCTTGCATAAAAGGAATATCTTTTAAATATTGTCCTGTTATTTTAGCACCCAAAATGCCTTGTTCGGTTAACGGTGAATTTTGAGATCCTTGCATCTGATCTTTAATGTTCCATTCCGTTTGGCCATGTCTAATTAAGTATAGATTAATATCTTTCATTCGCACTTACTACCTTGTTTATTTTAAGAATCGGTTCGCTTATATTTATCTTTTCTAAGATAGGCTAAACAAGCCTGTAAAGTATCATCCATCGGTGCATTTAATAGCATTTCTTGTAAGCTTTTAGGATGAATAAATTTAACACTTGCTGCATGTAAAAATAATCGATTAAGCTTTGTTCCTGCTAACAATGCATCAAATTGTCTATCGCCATAGCGGTCATCAAAAGCAATTGGATGGTTAGCATATTGTGTATGAATGCGGATTTGATGTGTTCGCCCAGTAACGGGGCTTGCTTTTATTAAAGTTGCAAAATCAAACCGCTCTTCAACTTTAAAACGTGTTTCTGATGGCTTACCGTCTTTATCGACTTTCACGACTCGCTCACCGCTTTTTAACACATTTTTGAGCAATGGCGCTTGTATGACTTTGCAGTCAGAAGACCAATTACCTTTAACCAAAGCTAAATAGTTTTTCTGCATTTGTTTAAGGCGTAATTGTTCGTGTAAGGATTTTAATGCGGAGCGTTTTTTAGCAATTAATAGCACCCCTGAAGTTTCGCGATCAATGCGATGCACTAGTTCTAAAAACTTTGCTTCAGGTCTTAAAGCTCGTAATGCTTCAATTAACCCAAAACTTAAACCACTGCCACCATGTACGGCAATACCGGATGGTTTGTTAATCGCCAATAAGACATCATCTTCATAGATAATCGCTTTTTCTAAATCGGCGACTTTATTTAGCTTGGTTGAAATTTCTGGCATGGCTTTTTCTGTCATTCGAACCGGTGGGATACGAATTTCATCGCCAATATTTAATTTATATTCAGGTTTGATCCGTTTTTTATTAACACGCACTTCACCTTTTCTTAAAATGCGATAAATCATACTTTTGGGCACACCTTTTAAATAGGTGATTAAAAAGTTATCAATTCGCTGCGTCGCATTTTCCTCTGAAATAGTAACAAATGAGACTTGTAATTTTGGTTGTGGAACAATTGAGTCCATAAGAAATGATTAACCCGCCATCTATAGATAAAGTCATTTACATTATTCAAAAATAAACTACACTATCGTAATTAAAAAATAAGATAGATTATATTCAGTATAATTAAAGAAGAAAGATTATAACGGAATATGGAGGAATAAAATAGTATGTTATCACTGCTTAATCAATACTCAAAAGGTAGATTTGCTTGGTTCTTATTGTTCTTTTCCACGCTTGCTTTTGAAATAACCGCACTTTATTTTCAACATAGCTTAGGGCTTGCACCTTGTACACTCTGTATTTACCAACGTTGTGCTATTTTGGGCATTATGCTAGCTAGCATTGTTGGGCTCATTGCTCCTCGTAACATTATTGTTCGATTAATCGGTATTTTAATTTGGATGGTTAGCGCCTATAAAGGCTTTTTGCTAGCAACATTTCATGCCCATTTACAATTTGAACCTAATTTAAGTGATACTTGTTCGATTAACGCTCAATTCCCTTCGTGGTTCCCCTTAGACTCGTTGCTTCCTAGCATGTTTAAAGCTTATGGCTCTTGTGCCGATAAAATTTGGACATTTTTAACTATTGAAATGTCACAATGGATGATTATTATTTTTGCTTGTTACCTGATTTTTGGTTTAGCTGTATTAATTTCACAGATATTTCCATCGCCAAAAGGTTCAATTTGGAATAAGTAACTTTATTTATAAAACTGGCACTTTTTGTTGAGTTTGTTAGAATGTGTGGCAATTTTATTTTACGAATTGTCACATATAAATGCTTTTAGAATATCACCCGCCTATCGAACCTTGGCTGTCCATTTTATATCAAGATGACCATATCGTGGTTGTCAATAAACAACCCGGTATTTTGTCAGTTTCAGGCAATAAACCACAATTTATTGATAGCATTATTCATCGTTTGCAACAAAAATATAGCTATGTCGAATCCGTTCACCGGCTTGATATGGCAACCAGTGGTATTATGGTTGCCGCACTGTCAAAATTAGCTGATCGCGAAATAAAAAAACAGTTTCGAGAACGTATCCCTAAAAAAATTTATATCGCGGTCGTACATGGGCATCTTGAGCAAGATATTGGCCGTGTTGAGTTACCATTAATTTGTGATTGGCCTAATCGCCCAAGGCAAATGGTTGATTTAGAAAATGGCAAACCTGCGCTAACTGAATATCAAGTGATATCCAGAAATCCAGACAACACAACTCGCATAAAATTATTCCCATTTACAGGCAGGTCGCACCAATTACGTGTTCACATGCAAGCCATCGGCCATCCCATTTTAGGTGATAAATTCTATGCTCATCCTGATGCTTTTGCGATGTCAAAAAGGCTGCTATTACACGCTCAATTGTTGACGATTAATCACCCTAAAACAGGTGAAAGTATGACATTTAGTTGCGAACCTGATTTTTAAAAATTCAACATAAAATTAGCAAGTGTGGGCTATAACCAGCTCAAGCCAATAATGAATAAACAAGTAATATAAAGGAAGTCAAAATGCAAAAAATTGTGTTAGCAACCAATAATCAAGGCAAGGTCAATGAATTGCAACGGTTACTCACTGATGCCGGTTTTGATATTGTTGCACAAAGCCAATTTAATGTACCTGATGCTAACGAAACAGGTTTAACATTTATTGAAAACGCTATTTTAAAAGCACGGCATACCGCTAAATTAACAGGACTGCCGTCCATTGCTGATGACTCTGGTTTATCGGTAGATGCTCTTGGCGGTCAACCAGGAATTTATTCTGCGCGTTATGCTGGTGAACACGGTAATGATCAAAGCAATAATCAAAAATTATTAGATGCATTAAACAATGTTCCCAAAGAAAAACGTACAGCCTACTTTTATTGTGCACTGGTGTTTATGCGCCACGAAAATGATCCAACACCAATTATCTGCTTAGGAAAATGGCATGGTTTAATCTTAACTGAAGCACTAGGCGACGGTGGATTTGGTTACGACCCGCTTTTTTATATGCCTGAATTGGGTTGTACAGCGGCGCAACTAACCAAAGAACAGAAAAGCCAAATATCGCACCGAGGTCAAGCACTAAAACAATTGATTAGTAAAATTAAAACTGAATATTAATTATTCACTATATTATGTATACTCGAAATTGCATATTAATAAGTAAACAGTATATACTTAATGCATCAATGGTATCGGAGTTAATATTGTGATTTTACTGATAGTAAGTGGTCGCTCTGGTTCTGGCAAATCCGTTGCCTTGCGAGCGCTAGAAGATATGGGATTTTATTGTGTTGATAATATCCCCGTTGTTTTATTACCTCAATTAGCCAATTCACTAAAAGACAATAATACCCCTGTTGCTATTAGCATTGATATCCGAAATTTACCTGAACAATTTGATTTTAATAGTGATATCTTTCAACGCTTACCCGCATCAGTTACACCCGAAATTATTTTTTTTGATTGTAGCCCAAATACCTTAATTCGACGCTATAGCGAAACTCGACGTACGCACCCATTAACTAATCAACAATATTCTCTTGAAGAAGCCATCGATTTAGAAGAAAAATATCTAGAGCCGTTAAAATCGCATGCAAGCCTAGTTATTAATACCGATAATCTTTCGGTTCATGAACTATCTGATATATTAAGATCGCGTATTTTAGGTAAAAAAGAACGAGAATTAACGATCATTTTTGAATCATTTGGCTTCAAACATGGTTTACCTGTTGATGCGGATTTTGTGTTTGATGTCAGGTTTTTACCTAACCCCCATTGGGAAGTTAGTTTGCGTCCACTAACAGGATTAGACAAACCTGTTAAAGACTATTTATTAAGGTCTGAAGAAGTCTCAAATTTCATCTATCAAACTGCTAATTACTTAAATCAATGGCTACCGCTGTTAGAAAAAAATAACCGCAGTTATCTAACCATTGCTATTGGCTGTACAGGAGGGCAACACCGTTCGGTCTTTATTGTTGAACAATTAGCTGAATTTTTTAAGGCACAAAATAAACAAGTACAAATTCGCCATCGAACGTTAGAAAAGAAACCGTGATTATTCATTCTCAGTAGCAAGGTTTGATAATTCTTCAAATCGTTCTTTGCATTTATCAACAATATCCTGGCATTTATCCGCAATATTCTTCAGTATTCTTTTGTATTTGGCGGAATAATGCGTTGCATTAGGCGATGATATAACTAATTTACCAACTTTAACTAATTCAATATCCGCAGGTAACTTAGCAAGTTTTGCTTTTAATACATTAATCGTTTGTGGATGTGGATGTCCAATAACAATAGCAACGCCTTTTTTACGCGCTAATTTGACGGCTAAATCAAATTGCCGGCTAATTGCTCGCTCAGTTTGCTCATCATCTAAAAATACATCACGCGCTAGCACTGGAACATCATAATAACTGGCAGCCTTTTTTATTTGTGTTCGGCCAATTGTTTTGCTATCTAAAAAAAACATTGAATGCGGGCTTAATGCCTTCATCACATTAGTCATTCCGTTAAGATCTGCTGTCATCAAACTGCCCATATGGTTATTAAAACCAATAGCATGTGGCACACGCTCAATTGCATTATTTACAATCCGACTTATTTGCGCTTCGTCCATTGATGGAAATAAAGTGTCTTTTTCTAGTCGCTGTTTGCTAAGTGGTGCCATAGGTAAATGAATTATTACATCATTACCATGTTGGTGAGCAATATTAGCCATACGCGCAGCATTTGGTGAGTTAGGTAACACAGCTACAGTGATATTAGGTGAAAGCCTAATAACTTGCTCTTCATTATGCTGACGGTAACCAAAATCATCAATAACAAGTGCAAGCTTAGCCGCCCAAACACAATGTGTATTTAGCGCAAATACAATTATAATTAAAATTGTTATAAAACAACGCACTATTTTAACCATCCACTTGGATCAAGCGCCTTACCATCACGGCGAATTTCAAAATATAACGCTGGGGTGCGTTGACCGCCACTGGATCCTACCAGCGCTATAGCTTGCCCATGGAGGATCCTATCGCCCACCTCAACTAACATGCGTTGATTATAACCATATAAACTCATATCACCTTTACCATGCTCAAGTGCTACAACAAAACCATAACCTTGTAGCCAACTGGCTAAAATAACTCGACCATCAGCAATGGCTTTAACTTGAGTACCATCTTTAGCATTAATCACCATTCCTTTCCAATACAATTCCCCTTGTAGTCGCTCACCAAACCTATGCGCAACACTACCGCTAACTGGCCAATTAAATTGGTGTTGAGGTTTTCCTATACCACTCACACGCGCCATTAAAGCTTGCTCGTCAGGATTCGGGATGTAACTTTTATTTTTTTGTTTTTCTTCAATATTTTTTGCTTGTTTTATTTCTTCTTCTGCTATGCGTTTGCTTTCTTGCTTCGCTTGGGCAATTTTAGCTTGTAACTTAGCTTCATTATTACGCAAATCCATTAATTTTTGTTGATTAACTTGCATTGCTGAATCAAGATCGGTTATCGTGCTTTGTCGATTTTCGCGATTTTTTTCAAGTTCTGCTTGTTGCTCTTTCTGCTTGCTTTGTAATGTTTTATGCGAAGATTGTTTTTTTTCTAATTGCGCACGCTTTTCAGTCAATTGAGCTTGCGTATCTTCAAGAGCTTGGATTTGCTGTTGCCTTGCTTCATTAATATAAGCATAGTAAGTCATTATACGATTATTACGCTCACTTTTCTCGCCGGAAAAAATCAGTTCTAACCCTGTCATATTACCCAGTTTAAAAGCACTCTCAAGTTGTTTGGCTAATACGCTCCGTTGCTGTTTTTGTTTTATCGTTAATTGCTCAATTTGCTTAACTAAACTATTAATCTCTTGATTGAGCTTTCTCAGTGATAAATCATTTTTTTCAACAGAAGTTAATAGTTTAGCTATTTCGGTTTCTTGCTCTTTAAGTGCATTAACAAGCTTTGACCGTTCTTTTTTTTGCTGGGCTAAACGCTTTTCTTGCTCCTCAATAGAGTGGCGTAAAGATTGCAGTTGCTTATTATCGTCCGCATACAAATAATGAATCTGTAACATTCCAACAATAACAATAATAACAAATTTTTGATAAATAGACATGAAATTGTCTTTATGATTTATAACCAAGCAATAAAAATGGTGTCACTATACCGATAAATAGGCAAAGATGCAAAACGAAAACAACCTATCAAATTATTATCTTTTTATATGAAGTGTTTATCGGTGATTAACCGTATCGCAACCTTAGTTATTTTAAAAATAAGCATACCCGCTTAAAAATAGTTCAGAAAAGCCATTGATTTTATTAAAGTTTTTATTTTGTTTTTTATGGTAATTAACTGATTTTACGTTATTTTTTAACTATTTTTTTTGCTTTTTTGGCATGTTTTTTTGCAATAGCTTTATTTTAAGGGTTTTACCGTTTGCAAATAAAATTAACGGTTGATGATAACGTTCGAGCAGGAGAGGGCGAAAACCAGCACGGTGCGTATGGTTGTAGAATATAGCTTATGGCTATCCGGCTCTGTTGCTGAGTTTTAAGACAACGGCACTGAATTGTTTCTGAAAAAACTGCATCTTGTTCAGTCGATAGCACATTCTAACGCCGAATAAGGCGCAGCGTTAGCCTTTGGGGTAAAAATATTGATTTTTATAAAAATAAAAACTTCAATAAAATCAATGCGTTTTCTGAAGTGTTTTTAAGATCTAAAATACCTTGTTTTGGGGGCGTTTGGTATTTTTAGCATTAAGCCCCCCTCTTTATTGTTTACGTATAAATTGCTCACGTGTAAAGAGGGAATGCTATTGTGTTTATTTGTTTTCTAAAATCCTGCTGACCTTGATCAGATAATTACGTGATTCTTGAGAAACATGAGAGGTGACTAATTTTTGATAAACTTGTTGTGGTGTCATTGAGTTTATAATACGGATAGCTTTGTTGCGATCTTTATCAAAAGTAGACAATACACTACCAGCCCCACCGTTATAGGATGTAATCATGGCATATCGCAATGATGTTGGGTTATTAATTCCTGCTAGATATTTGGTTTTTAGCAAGGATAAATAGGCCGTTCCCATGTCAACGTTATTACGAGGATCAAGTAAGAATTTTCGACTTGGCTCTCCTGATTTGCCACGTAATTTAAAAATATCACGACCAGCGGTATGTTGTTGTACTTGCATGAGTCCTAGTGCATCAGTGCGGCTAACAGCATATGGGTTAAATGCTGATTCAACTTCCATAATTGCTAGAATCAAACGTTCATCAATCAAATGGCGATTAGACGCTTCAGAGACAAGTGGTAAAAATTTTCGTGCTCGTTGATTGATATGGTTAGGAACCAGTTTAATTTCAACATAAGTAATTTGATGTGAGCCTGATTTGCGCTGTTTCAAATTATTCGCTAATACATAATCAGCAAAGCTGTTGGCTCTACCACTCCAACGGATAGGTTGGTGCTCTTGATCTAATACCTGATTGTATAAAAATGGATCTTGGGATAAATCTCGGCTAATTTTATCACGACGAATAATATCGACGGGCTCTGACATCAGTAATGTTGAAACTATCGCTTCTTTCAAATTACTTATTGGTGAATCAGACAGCGTTTCGATTGTGATCACCCCCGAAACAAAGTTAATATGAACACGTGTTTGCAGATTATCTTCATATTGAACATAGTCTTTAGGACCCGCAATAAGGACTTCTTTTGGCCCCCAGATTTGTTCAATGTTATTGGCATACTGGCTAATTAAAATATTGAAAGCATTAGTATCTTTAGCGTAATAATCGTTATTATTCGATTTTTTGCTCGGACAACCAGTTAAAAGGCTTGTGATAATAAATAACGCAATGATTTTTTTGTTTTTTTTCATTTTGCATCTCAATTTTGGGGTTTATATCCATCAATCAGAATCTCTCCGCCTTCAAATAGAAACTTGACCATTTCTGCTTCAATTTTTTTGCGGTGTTCAGAATTCATCATATTGAGTTTATGTTCGTTAATTAGCATAGTTTGTTTTTTAAGCCATTCTTGCCATGCTTGTTTGGATATTTCATTAAAAATACGTTTGCCAAGCTCTCCTGGGTATAGTTGAAAATCTAAACCTTCTGCTTCCTTTTTTAAATAATGGCAATAAATAACACGACTCATTTTTATCTCTTTTAAGTACAATTAGCAAACGATGGCTGATTATACCTGAAAATAATTGTAGATAAGAAGAAAATAATTGTAGAAGTTTTAAATTAAAATCGTCATTAAATGAATATTAATATAAAATAAATGAATAATTATTTACTTTACACCGCGATTAATTCACTTAAAATGACATAAACTACTTTAATAACAATAAATGAGGATTCAATCATGCAGCCAAAAATGACCCGTGAACTATTCGATAAAGTTATTTTACCTGTTTATGCACCAGCAAATTTTATCCCTGTAAAAGGTTTCGGTAGTCGCGTTTGGGATCAGCATGGTGAAGAATATATTGATTTTGCGGGGGGGATAGCTGTAAATGCGCTGGGGCATTGTCATCCAAGACTAGTCAAAGCGCTACAAGCGCAAAGTGAAAAACTATGGCATGTGAGTAATGTTTTTACTAATGAGCCCTCGTTAAAGTTGGCGCAAAAACTGATTGATAATACATTTGCTGATCGTGTTTTTTTTGCAAATTCAGGCGCAGAAGCTAATGAAGCAGCGTTTAAATTAGCGCGTTATTACGCAATACAAAAATACAATCCTTATAAAACTAAGATTATTGCCTTTTATCAATCATTTCATGGACGTACATTTTTTACTGTGTCGGTTGGCGGGCAAGCTAAATATTCTGATGGCTTTGGTCCAAAACCTGCTGATATTATTCATGTGCCTTTTAATGATTTGGATGCTGTTAAGGCTGTAATGGATGACCATACTTGTGCTGTTGTTTTAGAGCCCGTACAAGGTGAAGGAGGTTTAGCCTCAGCAACACCTGAATTTTTACAAGGGGTACGCAAGCTGTGTGATGAATATCAAGCGCTACTTGTATTTGATGAAGTCCAATGTGGTATGGGGAGAACAGGGCGTTTATATACTTACCAGCAATATGATGTAAAACCTGATATTTTAACCTCTGCTAAGGCATTAGGTGGTGGGTTTCCAATTAGTGCTATGTTAACAACGAATGAAATTGCTTCTGTTATGCATCCTGGCGTACATGGTACAACTTATGGCGGTAACCCTTTGGCCTGCGCTGTGGCCTGTGAAGCATTTGATATTATCAATTCTCCTGAAGTGCTTGAAGGCGTGCAAATTCGACGAGCTTTATTTATTAAAGAACTTGAGCAAATCAATGATAAATTCAAATTGTTCCGAGAATATCGAGGCAAAGGCTTATTATTAGGTGCTGAATTACAACCTGAATTTCATAATAAAGCCCGTGATTTGTTAAATGTTGCGGCCGAGTTTAAAGTGATGATTTTAAATGCAGGCTCAAATGTGTTACGTTTTACCCCATCGCTGATTATATCCGAAGATGAGATAAAAGAAGGGATGGCACGTTTGACAAAAGCAGTCGAAAAAGTTGTCAATGCTTGAGTTTTTCTATACAGTAACGGCATTTTAATCAATTAAGTGCCGTTATGCGCTTAAAGGTATTTTTTTATGACAACAATTCGACCATTAAATTACGCAAAAACTCATTTTATTTTAAGCGCGCCTGATATTTCTCATTTACCAAGTGATAGTGGTGTTGAGGTGGCATTTGCTGGCAGATCTAATGCGGGTAAATCCAGTGCACTTAACACATTAACCAATCAAAAAACGCTAGCCAGAACAAGTAAAACACCGGGAAGAACTCAGTTAATTAATCTTTTTGAGGTTGAAGAAAATTGCCGTTTAGTTGATTTGCCAGGTTATGGTTATGCACAAGTTCCCGAAGCCATAAAACGTAAATGGCAAAAATCTTTAGGGGAATATCTACAAAAACGTGAAAGCCTGAAAGGGTTAGTTGTTCTAATGGATATAAGGCATCCGTTAAAAGATTTAGACCAACAGATGATTCAATGGGCGGTTTCAGTTAATATTTCTGTCATGTTATTACTTACTAAGGCCGATAAACTTGCTTCTGGAGCACAAAAAAAACAAGTTAACATGGTTAAAGAAGCCATTTTGCCTTTTCAAGGGGATATTATCGTTGCGCCATTTTCCTCGCCTAAGCGCATGGGATTAGAGCCTTTAAAACAAAAATTAGATGAATGGTTTAGCCAACAGTAAAGGTAACAGTTTAATGGATAATACCCCTTTTTCATATAACTCGTTATCGCCTGATTTGATTGTTGATAGTTTGGGGTCCATCGGGATTCGTCTTGATTCAGGACTTACCGCCTTAAATAGTTATGAAAACCGAGTCTACCAATTTCATGATGAAGATCACACCCGTTATGTTGTTAAATTTTATCGTCCTCATCGCTGGAATCGAGCTCAGATTCTTGAAGAACATCAGTTTACCCAGCAGTTATTCGATGCGGAAATTCCTGTTATTACGCCATTAACATTTAATAATACGACGCTACATGAATACCACGGTTACCTGTTTTCCCTATTTCCAAGCATGGGCGGGCGGCAATATGAAATAGATAATATTGAACAGATGGAGTCTGTTGCTATGTTGCTCGGGCGTATTCATCAAATAGGTGCAAAACAATCTTTTTCATACCGCCCAACTATCGGGTTAGAGGAATATCTTTATCATCCACAAGAGGTTTTGTTATCTTGTCGCTTTATTCCCAATAAAGTTCAATCCGATCTTAAAATAATTTTAGCGCAATTAATTAAAGCTGTTGAACAATATTGGCACAATGATTGGCAACCTATTCGTTTACATGCTGATTGCCATGCTGGCAATATTTTATGGCGTGATAATGCGATGTTTGTTGATTTTGATGATTCACGCAATGGACCTGCAATCCAAGATCTATGGATGTTACTACATGGCGATCATAAACAGCAACGTCTGCAATTAGATATGCTAATTGAGATGTATCAAGAGTTTTATCATTTTGATAACCATCAGTTAAAACTTATTGAACCTTTGAGAGCAATGAGAATGATTCACCATTTAGCATGGGTTATAGCGCGTTGGCAAGATCCTGCTTTTCCAATCGCCTTTCCATGGTTCACTGATGATGATTTTTGGAACCAGCAATTAACTGAATTTAAACAGCAAATTACTGCTATCAAATCACCACCACTACAATTAGCGCCAATGATATAAGGCTAAAAATTAAATAAAAAGCTTGGTTGATATTATGAAAACTTAATTTATTACACTCTATTACGTTATAGTGAAAGGGATTGCAATAACTGTTCAAAATTAGGTTGCTGCAAAATTAACCACTCTTTTTTTTGTTTAGAAAGCTGTTTTATTCGATACTCAATTTTTAGCGCTGTGGATTTATCACCTACGCTAATTTGATAAACAATGCTAAGATCTTGATGCGCTTTTAAATATTTAGAACCTTTGCCATTTTTATGTTGCTCAAAACGCCTTGTAATATCTGTCGTAATGCCAGTATAAAGTGATTGTTTTGCTGTTCTAATAATGTATAAAAACCATTGGGAAGCGTTATTAGCCATAGATAGCCAGCAATATAAATAAACAATTTCACCATAATATCATTTTTTATTAAGTAACAAATATGTATTATTCTAAATCGTTGTTATTAATCTATGTTGCTGAATCCCCATTACTGTTCCATTTACTTTAACGCGGATAATGTTTAAGATAAGCTAAATTTTTTGATGTATTTTGGGATAATAAATTTGAATAACTTTGCAAAAATTATTGAGGTTCAACGCGGCAATTTAAAATTCGCTTACGTGCAAAATGATGAAATCAATTATTTAGAGCTTTTTGACCAATTTTTGGCAGAAGAAGGGCATCATGAGTTACTGGATCCAAGCGATAAAATTGAACGATATACTTATCTAATCAATCATAAGCAAGACAAATTTATTTTTAAAATTGACGGTGGCGTTGAGCATCGTTTAGAGCGTCGTTTGATAGCCAAAATTACAGGTGATTTTTATTTCAATTTAATTCGTAAACTCGCCAAAATATCGCTTGATAAATGTGATATTGCTTATGAACTTTATTTGGTTGCTTTTGACCAAAAAACCAACCGCCATTATATGATTTTTAACTTCATTGAAGGTCGCTCTTTAAAATGGGAAGAAATGAAAGAGTATGGCGATCAAGTAAAAGAGTGCATAGAAAAGCTGCACAGTTATAATCTAGTTTCTAATGATGTGCATGGTGGAAATTTTATTTTAACGCCTGAAGGAAAAATCAAAGCCATTGATTTAACTAATTCAGGATTTATTTGGTTAACTAAGGCCAATGATGCAATTGAATTAAAAGAACGGTTTAATATCATAATTAAGGTGCCTTTTTGGGCTATGACGATTAAAAAGTTTACTCATGGTTTTAAACGATTATCCCGTAAAATCCGTGGTAAAGAAGATTAATCATCTAATCATTGTGAGGAATGGATTACTCACAATGATAATTAATGCGGATATCAAACGTTAGTTATTAATACATAATCTTTCGATTAATCTATAGCAATCATTGTAGGAAAACACCCGATTATTATACTTCATGATTCAAATAACCCGCTAAAAACGTATAAGGCATTTTTACCTGCAATCGCTTTATGCGGTTTAACCCTAAAAGTAAATAAATCATTTTCTATCTTTTGAATCGCTAACTATTTGTTGGTGGGTAGATTTTATGGATTTTTGATTGATAAGATGGTTATCAAATGTTTTAATCAATAGATACTGCAAATTCTCAAATAACCACGAAACGGTATAGAATCCTGAATATTTTTTACAAAAATATAACCTAAAAAAGAAATATCACATCTTCATTAAAGTTCCTATCGTTTTCGACTTTCTCATTCCTTTGTTGTTGGATAGTTTTTGTGAATTTTTGATTGGCACGATAGTTATCATATGTTTTAATCAATAGATACCACCAATTCTCAAATAACCACGAAACGGTATAGAATCCTGAATATTTTTTACAAAAATATAACCTAAAACGTGAACATCTAGCTTGCCATCTTAATTTATCTTCAATGGATTTTTCAACTTCAGACGGTTATTTTATCTTTATGATATGAGCACCTATTTCTTATCTGGAATAAGGCGTTAGTTTTGTTTTATGTTTATTCATTACTGTAGTTTTTAAAATTACTGTAGACAAGGCAAATAGTGTCTGCATATTAATTAAATTTGTATTCACTATTTTCCAACACTAGCAAATCAATCAATAAACAGCTAGAATTAATTAGCTTATTCAAAAAAGGATGGGGTATGAAAAAGTTAATTGGTTATGTTGCCGTTTTAGCTATGCTAACTAGTTGCGCATCTCAAAAAATGATGTCCATTTATCAGACTAGTGGTGTTGAAATAGCTCAAAATTCGTCAGGTGTGGATATTTTAAATAAATATAACACGTCACGACCTATTACAGTCTTTCACTCATCATTATCACTATGCATCGCTCAAGAACTGGATAACAGCCCCGTTGTATTAACCAGTGAAAATTATTTTGGTTCGCCTTGGTGGTCTTATTATAATATACCTAATCAACAATCAATTACGGTTAGTGGTGGCGACACAATCAAGTTAGTTGAAGGTAATCATGTTGTCGCCGAAGCTGTAACTGACTATCTACATCGCACTAAATATTTTGTCAACTATACCTTAACAACTACTCGCCATCAAAATAACATCGATTATCTGTTCAGCAACATTAAGCAAGCTCAACAATATACCGGTTCAGTAGTAAATGATGGATTTGAGAATGTTAAAACGCTTGAAAGCGCTCATCCTAACCTCGTGATTGAAGCGCTCAATAAAGAGGTTGATAAAATTCAAGAATGCTTATTACGTCAATAGCGAGTTAGTTCAATAAATTTTTTAATTCTGTTATTTATTTTGATATGTAACAACTAATCGTGTTGTTTGACAATAATTTGAGAAACTACTGTAATTGTAATTCCCGCCTTAATTTAATTTTATTATGTCATTCAATATTTTCATTGTTCAATAAGGTATATGTGTTTCATTAATTGGAACAAAATCACTTAATCCTATTTTCCATCGTTGCTCAGCATATTCTAATAACTCATCGAAATTGGAAAAAACATATTGTTCAAATGAAGTTATTGATTGATTGAATGCACTATCATTATCCGTTAATGCGGGATCTGCATAATATGTACGGAGCTTATATAAAAAAAATACTTCTTCTTCATCTATTATTGGTCTTATAAGTTGATCTATATAAAGTGAATACAAGGAAAATTCCCATTCTTCATCTTCTTCCTCAGGTTTCTTATAGTCAATAGAATAAATCTCAATAAAACGAGTTTTATTTTCTTCGAATCTTTCAAAGAATTGCCCTCTCATTTCGTAGGGAAATGGATGGTAAGGATTATTGTATTTGCTCTTATTCATAATTAATAAAAGTTTTCCTGTCTAAATATTGTCCCTGATATCTGAAGTTTTACTCTATTGATTCGTGTTCAATTTCCTAAATATGCTTACCTCAAACCTGATAGTTTCATTCCCAGAGTATTTCGCCGTTCGCACCAGTAAGCTCTCCCAAACAGCCGTTCAGGTCGGTGCGGTAGTAGCAATGTGAATGGCAAAATTAAGAGGTAACCCGGTAATATTTCATTTTTTACTTTATAACTTTTCAACTAATAATTGTATTCTTGGTTTCCAGCTATTAATCCATTTACTTTCAATTTCAGAGGAATAATTTTTTATAGTGTAATAATCATCTTTATCATGATGAGAAATAAAACATTGGTCGACACATTGACAAATCCAAATTAAAAGGTTTTTTATATCAATATCATTTTTAACTAGTGATGTATATTCTTCTACATTTTTTATTATAATCTCAATTAGATTGGCATGAAAAAAAACTTCTTCAAATAATGAATAGCAAAAAGTATCTTTTATTAAATCATCTCTATTCTGCAAAATTTTATTTTTTAACTAATTTTTCATGTATAAGTTCATTTCAAAACCTCCGTCTCTCTTTTCGTTATCGCGGATTTCTTTTCATTAAATGTATCATCTGAATTAAATACGCCTTTAGATTTATTTCAAGATGAAAATGCTTGGTAATGATCTCTGTTCAGATTGTGTAGATAGAAATAATCGTTTTTCCTAAAAGTAACTCCATTAATTTTTAGTGTACTTGTAAATCTGAATATTTCTGCAACTTGGTATTTTCTGCCTATTGTTGTAATTGCATGTTTAACTGTATCGACAAAACTGCCATCGTCGGATCGCTCCAAGCCAACCCATTAGGCGCATACGGATACAGAGTCGACCCATCCAGCAGCCCAATCGGTTCAGGCTGGCTAACGCATTATAATATCAGAAAGGATTGTAATATAAACCAGTTTCTCGGTTTAAATTTTGTCCGTGATAACTGAAGTTTTGCTCTATTTAAATGCCTAGTTGAAAAACTCTCTGAAGATAAATTAAGATGACAAGCTAAATGGTATAACAAAACCAGTCTAGGCAAAATGCTATATGTCGACACCAAGCTATCACTTCTAAAATATAGGTAAACACCAAGATATTTACACTTCATGATATAAAATATGATAAAGACAAAATAGGCAACAATTAGCTAGATAAATCATTGTTACATAGTTATTTCATCTAATGACAAGCTAAAGCTTGGAATAAAAACATCTAAAAAGTAATTCATTTCAGGGCTACTGCGTTCAGATAAAGTCTTTTTTAAACGTTGTTCAGCCAATTTAAATTCATTATTACCCGCAGCGAGTTCTTCAATCGTTTTAAGGTAAGCACATAATGTATCGGCTTGTTTTACGATGTTTTTTTCTGCTTCATCATAAAAATCATCATCGATTAATGTTCTAAAATCATCTTGTAATTCTTTAGGAAGCATATTAATAAGTTTTTGTTGTGCTATTTTTTCAATCTTTTTATATTCAACTGTGATTTGTGGATTATAATACTTTGTAGGTGTTGGTAAATCACCAGTTATGACTTCTGAAACATCATGATACATTGCTAATAATGCGATGCGTTCAGAGTTTACATCGCCATTAAATTTCTTATTTTTAATTACAGCTAAAGCATGTGCAACAAAAGCAACTTGTAAGCTATGCTCTGATACATTTTCTGTTCTTACATTACGCATTAAAGGCCAACGATTAATTAGTTTCAATCGTGATAAATGAGCAAAAAAATGGCTATTTTTCATATTAGTATCTCTTTAAATATAAAATAAAAACGCTCCTATTAAAAATAGGAGCGTTCATAAAATATAACTATTTATGTTTTTACGCTAAAACAAGCTGTTGAGTGCCTAGCACAAGTGGCACCGTTTGCTCTTCTGTAAACGTTACATATTCCCAAGCGTCTTGTTTCGCCAATAATGCTTGTAATAATTGATTATTCAATGCATGACCTGATTTATAACAAACTACTTCACCAATCATATTATGACCACTCATATATAAATCGCCAATAGTATCAAGCATTTTGTGACGAACAAATTCATCATCAAAACGTAAACCATCGTCATTGAGTACTTTGTAATCATCTACCACAATTGCACAGTCTAAGCTACCACCTAAGCATAAACCTTTAGATTGTAATGCTTCAATATCACGCATAAACCCAAAAGTTCTAGCTCGGCTGATTTGGCGAATAAAAGACTCAGATGAAAAATCCAGCTGATAACGTTGTGAACTGTTATCAATAGCAGGATGATGAAAATCAATGGTAAAATCTAATCTAAACCCATTATAAGGTCTTATTTCGGCCCATTTATCACCATTTTCAACTCGAATAGTTTCCTTTACACACAAAAACTTTTTCAAGGCATTTTGTTCAGCAATACCTGCATCAAGCAATAAATAAACAAAAGGGCTTGCACTACCGTCCATAATTGGAATTTCGGGAGCATTAACTTCAATAATGAGATTATCAATACCCAGCCCAGCTAAAGCAGCATTGATATGCTCAACTGTTGAAATGCGAACATTATCTTCGTTTACTAAACAGGTACAAAGCATGGTATCTCGCACTGATTTTGCATCCACTGGAAAATCAACATATGGATTCAAATCAGTACGACGATAAATGATACCTGTATTTTCAGGCGCAGGACGTAATGTCAAAGTAACTTTCTTACCAGTATGTAAACCAACACCAGTTGCTTGAATAGTCTTTTTTAATGTTCTTTGTTTCACTTTGCACCTACTTTGTTATGTGTTCCTATCGATTTTGACAATAAAAAATCAAATAAGTTCATTTTAATTCGCTTGCTTACGGATAAAAGCAGGAATATCTAAAATCTCACGATTATCAAGTGGAGAAGCTGTTGGTTCATTAGCAACCTTAGCTAATTTCTCTTCTTGTTGTCCTAATGTATTGCTGTGGCCAAACAAATCGTTGTGTGACACGGGTGGTTTAACTATTTTAGCTTCTGGTCGTTTATCCATACCAATACCCGTTGCAACTACTGTTACTCGAATCTCATCAGACATATCTGGATCAAACGTTGTACCAACAACGACTGTTGCATTGTCAGAAGCGAACGCTTTAACTGTGCTACCTACTGTTTCAAACTCTTCTAAACCAATATCTAACCCTGCAGTTACATTTACTAATACACCACGAGCACCCGATAAATCAATATCTTCAAGTAATGGACTAGAAATTGCCATTTCTGCAGCCTCTTCGGCTCGGTTATCGCCACTTGCTCTACCAGAGCCCATCATGGCATATCCCATTTCAGACATCACTGTTCTTACATCAGCAAAGTCAACATTGATAAGACCCGGTTTAGTGATAAGTTCAGCAATACCTTGTACTGCACCTTTTAAAACGCCATTAGCTGCCGCAAAAGCATCAAGCAATTTAACTCCACGACCTAATACTTTTAATAATTTGTCATTTGGAATGGTGATCAGTGAATCGACATGTTTTGCTAATTCAGAAATACCCTGTTCAGCAAAAGCCATACGTTTTTTACCTTCAAAGCTAAAAGGTTTAGTAACAACTGCAACCGTTAAAATACCTAATTCTTTTGCTATCTCTGCAACGACTGGAGCAGCCCCTGTTCCTGTGCCTCCGCCCATTCCTGCTGCGATAAAAACCATGTCAGCACCTTCAATTGCACTGCGGATGACCTCGCGATCTTCCTCAGCAGAATTTCTACCAACTTCTGGGTTAGCGCCAGCACCAAGCCCTTTAGTAACATTAGTCCCAATCTGGATAGTTTGACCTACCTTAATTCTTTTTAATGCTTGCGCATCTGTATTTGCCGCAAAAAACTCAACACCTTCAATATGCTCTGCAATCATGTGCTCGACAGCATTACCACCGCCACCACCGACACCAATAACTTTAATGACTGCTGCTGGCTCAGCATCTGCAACCATAGGCTCAAACATAACTTATCTCCAAATTTACGATCTGCGGACATTGTACAGATAATCGTCTACAATGTCCACGAAGTTCTTGAAATATACTAGCTAAAATTCTTTTTTAAACCATCCGGTCAATCGTTTAGCTATCCCTTTTAATGATGATTTATTGCTATCTTTAGCATCATCATTTAATAAATCTTGTTTTCCATAATGTAATAACCCTATAGTTGTTGAACAATAAGGTTTTTGAACATAATCGGTTAATCCTGATATGTTTAATGGCTGACCAATACGTACTTGGTTTTTAAATACTTTTTCAGCGCATTCTACCATTCCTTTTATTTGAGATGCGCCACCAGTTAAAACAATACCTGCTGCTAATTGATATTTAATATTTTGTTTCTTAAGTTCTTCTTGTAATACAAGTAACTCTTTTTGTACCAATGCAAGAAGTTCTGAATAGCGTGGTTCAATTACATCGGTAAGCGTCTGTCGTTGCAATGAACGAGACGGCCTTCCTCCTACACTTGGCACATCAATAACCTCATCTTTACCCACTAACGAACCTACAGCACACCCATAACGAATCTTAATGTTTTCTGCATCCATAGGTGGTGCACCAAACGCATATGCAATATCGCTGGTAACAACATTGCCGGCATAAGGGATTACAACAGAATGACGTAATGCACCGTCAGTATAGACTGTCACATCCATTGTACCGCCACCGATGTCTATTACGCAAACACCTAATTCTTTTTCATCATCAGTTAAAACTGCATAGCTGGAAGCTAATCCAGAAAAAATAAGCTGATCTACTTTTAATCCGCAACGTTCAACTGCTTTCACAATATTTCTAGCCATATCATTATGACAAGTAATTAAGTGAACTTTGGCTTTCATCCTTACTCCAGATAAACCAACGGGATTTTTAATACCTTCTTGTAAATCAATAGAATATTCTTGTGCAATGACGTGTAAAATACGGTGTTCATCTAAAATTCTGACTGATTTTGCTGTATGAACAACATTATCTACGTCCTCTGCTGTGACTTCTTCGTCGGCTATTGGCACCATTCCTATTTCATTTTGGCACCGGATATGTTTACCAGAAAGGCTTAAATATACTGAGGATATTTGGCAATCTGCCATTAGTTCAGCTTGATCAACCGCTCGCTGGATTGATTTCACTACAGACTCAAGATCGTTTACACCACCTTTATCAACACCTTTTGATGGGCAGTGCCCCACGCCAATGATATTGACAATACCATCAGGAAGAACTTCACCAACAAGAGCAAGCACTTTGGATGTGCCAACCTCTAATCCAACGACCAATTTTTTTTCTGTTGCTTTCATACTTCAGCCTTAATTTATTCCTTACAGCATTATTTTTTCTCTTTGTACTGAAATACCATTTTCGTAACGTAAATCAGCTACCGTTATTCTTTCATTTTCAGGCACTCTTGATTGAATTTCTGGAAATAATTTAATAAATTGTTGATATCGCTGTTCAATCTTTTCGCTACCTAACAATAATTTTATTTCTTGATTTTCAAGGCAAAAACCAGATATACATTGTTTTATCATTAATTGCCATGCATTACGTTCATCAGTTATAGCGACTTTAATATGTAATGCTAACTCATTATTAGCCAATTTTTTAGAAATATCTTCTAATTTCGAATAAATTTCTAACGCCGCTTTTGCCTTACCCTCAGGACCGTATAGCCTAGGTAACTGTAATTCGGCAATACGGTCAAGAGGTACACTAAATACATTGCCATTTTTATCAAGTAAAAATAGATCATTCCAATAAAGCACAGGTTTATATTCTTCTACATAAATAATTAGCCTATCAGGCCATTGTTTTCGCACACTGGTTTGTTTAACCCATGGAAATCGCATGATTTCTTGTTGAATATCATTAACATCTTGTCCTATATAGGTATTAGGCAACCCTAATCCTAAAATCGCATTTCGAAGATCGTCCTCAGTTGTATAGGTGTGTTCCCCACTTAACGTTAATTGTGATAATACCATTTGCTCGGGATCATCCATCCAATTCTTAAAGCTTTGAATCACCCAAATGCTAATAAAAATAATCATAATAAAGAACAAAAAACCTAAAAATTGTTCTGTATTACGAAAGATAAGCAACCGCCTTTTATTTTTTTCTTCTCTTCTATGCGCTGCTTGCCGAACTTGTTTCATAAAATAAGGCCAATTAGAGAATTGCCAAATTTAAGATTTTGGCTACAAGTTCGTTAAATGACCAACCATGTTGTTTTGCCGCCATAGGTACCAAGCTGTGATCTGTCATTCCTGGTGCAGTGTTTACCTCAAGTAGGAATGGTTTTTGATTAGCGTCAAACATGATATCAACTCTTCCCCAGCCCCTGCACCCAACTGCTTTATAAGCATCTAATGCTAATTTTTGGATTTCTTGCTCTTTGTCATTAGGTAAACCGCTTGGACAAAAATACTGGGTAGTGTCAGATAGATATTTGGCATCATAATCATAAAACTTGGTAGTAGGTTTTATGTGAATTGACGGTAAAACCTCTTCACCTACAATGGATACTGTAAATTCTGGACCAGCTAAAAATGACTCAACCATTACTGCACTATCATATTTAAAAGCGGCATCAATGGCTGATTTCAATTCAGATTCTTCATTAACACGAGCCATACCGACACTAGAACCCTCATGAATTGGTTTAACAAATAGCGGTAAACCAAGTTGTTTAACAATAGAGTCCGTATCAATTGATTGTGATTTTTCTACCATGATGTAATCAGCAACAGGTAAATTGAGCGATTTCCAAATCAATTTAGTTTTTAGCTTATCCATGGTTAATGCTGATGACAAAACATCACTGCCTGTATAAGGAATATTTTGATAAGTCAAAATTGCTTGAGCAATACCATCTTCACCTCCACGTCCATGAAGGATAACAAAAGCCTTTGTGTAACCCTCCGCTTTTAAATTAGTGATAGAGTGATATTTAGTATCAATAAGATGCGCATCAACACCATTTGCCAATAATCCTGCACATACAGCTTTACCTGACTTAAGCGATACTTCACGCTCAGAAGAGGTACCACCATATAATACAGCAACTTTATCAACCATTTTTATAAAGCCTCTTTTGAAGATAATTGAGTTTTAGCTAATTGGCGAGCAATACGACCAACACTACCTGCGCCTTGTGTAATTAATAAATCTCCACCTTGTAATACTTCTTGCATAATTTCAGGTAATAAAACTAAATCAGAGATATAAATTGGATCAACTTTACCTCGATTACGAATTGTTCGGCATAAAGAGCGGCTATCAGCCCCGGCAATGGGTTGCTCTCCAGCAGGATAGACATCTAACATCACAAGAGCATCAACTTGAGAAAGTACTTGCGCAAAATCATCAAATAAATCGCGAGTGCGCGTATATCGGTGTGGTTGAAATAACAACACAAGCCTTCGTTCAGGCCAACCATTTCTTGCCGCTTGGATTGTTGCATTAACCTCACTTGGATGATGCCCATAATCATCAACCATCATAATATCCCCACCATTGGCATGAGGAAAAACACCTAATAAATCAAAACGCCTACTGGTACCTGCAAATTTAGCTAATGCATTTATAATCGATTCATCATCAATGCCATCTTCAGTGGCAGCAATAATTGCAGCTACTGAGTTTAAGGCATTATGTTTACCTGGTGCATTTAACTCGATTTGTAAATCTGGCCGCTCTGGACGGCAAACAGTATAATAGCTTATGCCTTTTTCTTGGCGATAATCTTTAATAACGACATCAGCTTCTTCACCAAATCCATAAGTAATGACTTTTCGTCCTACAATCGGTAATAACTCACGATTAATCGGATCGTCATAACACATAATAGCTAAACCATAAAACGGCAGGTTTCGTAAAAACGAAATAAATGTTTGTTTAAGATTTTCAATACTGCCTTGGTAAGTATCCATATGGTCAGGTTCGATATTAGTTACAATAGATACCATTGGTTGCAAATGAAGAAATGAAGCATCACTTTCATCTGCCTCTGCAATAAAATAACGGCTACTACCTAGCTTGGCATGTACTCCTGCTGCCTTAACTAAACCACCATTAACAAAGGTTGGATCCAGTTTAGCTTCAGCATAAATAGTGGTAACCATTGCTGTTGTCGTGGTTTTACCATGCGTGCCAGCAATAGCGATGCCATATCGAAAACGCATCAATTCAGCTAACATTTCAGCGCGTTGAATGACTGGTATACGAGCTTCACGGGCAGCAACTACTTCAATGTTATCCTGCGAAATAGCCGAAGATATAACGACAACACTGGCGTTAATAACATTTTCAGCGGCATGACCAATAACGATCTTTGCTCCTAATATTTCTAGGTGTTGAGTCACAGCATTTTCAGCAATATCTGAACCGCTAATGTTGTATCCTTCATTAGCTAGAACCTCAGCAATTCCCCCCATGCCCGCGCCACCAATACCCACAAAGTGAATATGTTTTACTCGTTTCATTTCAGGAATAATTGCTCTTAACTCTGCTAATTCCCTTGTATTCACTATTGAACTCCTAATTATTTTTTCATTGCATAGTGCACAGCGTCATATCATCATTGAACATTTTTATATCTGTTATTTTTAGTTCAAACAATTTATTGACTCAAACATACGCCTAACTTGAAACTTTTTAACAGAATTATTACATAAATTCATATTATAATTTTATTATTTTATCACTGAATTAAGGGTTTGCGCCACTTTTTCAGTGGAATTTACAATAGATAAACTTTTAGCTTTAATCGCCATTTCAATTAGTTTGTCGCGATTCAGATTTAGTAATAGTTTTGATAAGGATTCAGCGCTAAAATCTGGTTGTTCTATGATGTTAGCTGCGCCTATATCTGCTAATGATTTTGCATTCCAAAATTGTTGGCGATCTTTATGCATAAACGGAACAAAAATAGCACCGATACCAACAATTTCAATTTCACTAACGGTTAATGCGCCACTCCGACAAATTACAAGATCTGCCCAATTATATGCCTCAGCAACATCAGAGATAAATTCAGTCACTTTGTTATTTTTCATATTACAATCTTGATAAGATTCAGTGACTGAATTTAACATTCCTTCACCAGTTTGGTGCCATATTACATATTTATCTGATAATTTTGTTATCGCTTGAGGCACTATATCATTAATAACTTTTGCGCCTTGGCTTCCCCCCATGACCAATATTCTAATTGGTCCATGGCGATCTTTGAATCTTTCTTCAGGTCTTGCAATAGTTAAAAGTTCACTACGCACAGGATTGCCAACAACTTCAGCATTAGGGAAAGCTGTTGGGAATGCTTGCAAAACTTTAGTTGCAATTTTAGCCAGCCACTTGTTGGTTAAACCCGCTATACCATTTTGTTCATGTAAAACAATAGGGATGCCAAGTGTTTTTGCTGCTATTCCTCCAGGACCTGAAACATATCCTCCCATTCCAAGAACTACATCGGGGCGATAGTTTTTTAAAATTTTCCGCGCCTGTAAAACAGCTTTTAAAATTTTATAAGGTGCTTTTAACAATGCGATAATACCTTTTCCGCGTAGCCCTGATATTTCGATAAAATCAATATCAATACCATTTTCAGGAACTAGGTGTGCTTCCATTCTATCGGCGGTGCCTAACCATCTTACTTGCCAGCCTTGCTTCATTAAATAATGCGCAACAGCAATACCGGGAAAAACATGCCCACCAGTTCCCCCTGCCATAACTAATAATTTTTTCATTATTTTATTAACCTTATTCTTGCTTGCGCTTGTTGTTGTCTAAATTCAAAATCTATCCTAAGTAATATTGCAACTGCAATACTCATCACAATAAGGCTTGAACCACCATAACTAATAAATGGTAATGTTAATCCTTTAGTTGGTAACATACCTGATGTAACGCCAACATTAACAAATGTTTGGAATCCAAACCAGATACCTATTTCACAGGCTAAATAGCCTGAAAATAATGATCCATCATTAAGCGCACGATAACCAATTGCAAGTGCTTTAAATGTCAAAAAGAAAAGCAATGACAACAAAGCAACTACGCCTATATATCCATACTCTTCTGAAATGATTGAAAAAATAAAATCAGTATGGCATTCGGGTAAATAGCCTAATTTTAAGATAGAATTTCCCATACCTTGTCCAGTAATGCCGCCATTACCTATTGCCATTAATGAAGCAACTAATTGATAGCCTGAACCCGTTGCATCTTGCCAAGGGTCAAGAAAAGTTAATAACCGTGTTAAACGGTAAGACTCATATAAGATCAAACAAATCACTGTACCAACACCCGTTAGTAAAATAGCGATAAATTGCCACAATTGGGCTCCAGCAATAAATAAGATACCAATAGTCACCATAAATAAAACAATAACAGTACCTAGATCGGGTTGTTTAAGTAATAATACCGAGAGTATTGCCATAACAACCATGGGTTTAAAAAAGCCCCAAAAGCCACTTTGTACCTCGTCGGATTTACGTGATAAATAACCCGCTAAAAATAAAAATAGTGCTAATTTTGAAAGCTCGGCTGGTTGAAAATTGAATACACCTAAAGGTATCCAGCGAGACGCACCATTAATCGAAGAACCAATGCCTAGCACAACAATCAACATAATAATAGCAATAATTAGTAATATTGACCCAAACTGTTGCCAACGTTGCATTGGAATATATAATGTAATAAACATTAAAAATAACGATAATCCTAACTGAATAAGCTCTCGTTGTGTATAAAAGAACGGATTACTTTCATTAAATGACATTGAAGACGATGTCACCATGATCAAACCAAATATCATTAAACCAAGCACAGTCCAAAGTAATTGATTATCAAATGGTATATGTGGATTCACTTGTTTTTTTAGCCCAAAAAATGTCATTTTTCATTTCCTTGAGCATATTGTGCAGCAAGTTGTGCAAATCGCTTTCCGCGTTCAATATAATTTTTAAACTGATCTAAACTTGCACAAGCAGGGGAAAGTAAAACCACATCGTTGGGCTCCACTTTTTGAGCAATAATTTTTACAGATTCCGCCATGGTTTCGGTGATTGTTGTTATATTGGCAGCTAGTTTACCTAGTAAATAGCGATCTCGCCCAAAGCAGAAAACCTCCAGGTTTCTATTTTGTAAATAAGGAATAAGTGGCGAAAAATCAGCTGATTTTCCATCGCCACCTAGTAATAAAAATAATTTTCCTTTGCAAACAATACTGTTTAAAGCAGCTGCAGTGCTACCTACATTAGTTGCTTTAGAGTCATTAATCCATTTCACTCCATTTTTTTCCAGCACTAACTCAAAACGGTGAGGTAATCCATGGAATGATGCGATTGTTGCTATGCTTGATTTTCGTGGAATCTTTAATTTATCGGCTATTGCTAAAGCTGCCAGCGCATTAAGATAATTATGGCACCCAGTTAATTTCATGGTTTTTGTTGCTAATACGTCCTGCTCTTGTGCTATAAGATGCTCACAGTGTTGATCTAAATGATAATCGCCTTTAGTCACACCAAATGAAACACAATTACTTTGTTTATTTGTTGGAGTAGTTAGCTCATCATCATAATTAATCACACAATATTTAGCGTTATGGTAAATACGTTGCTTCGCCTCGACATATTGCATTAGACCAAAAGGATAGCGATCCATATGGTCTTGTGAAATATTTAAAATTGTTGCAACGGTAGCTTGTAAACTATAAGTTGTTTCTAGTTGAAAACTTGATAGTTCAAGAACATATACAGCGTAATCTTGGTTCAATAACGATAATGCAGGTTGTCCAATATTTCCCCCAACAGCAACTTTAGTGCCTGTTGATGCAATGATTTCACCAACTAATGTTGTTACAGTTGTTTTACCATTTGCACCAGTGATTGCCACGATCTGTTTATTATTTTGTTGATTTATTTCGCGACAAAATAGCTCTATATCCCCAATAATTTCAATTCCTTTTTTAGCTGCTAGTTGTAGTTCAGGTGTAGCTAAAGCAACGCCTGGGCTTGCAATTATTAAATCAGCATCTAGCAACCAATCAATATTTAATTCACCTAAATGATAAACAACGCGTTTGTCTAGTTGCTCTAAGCCTGATGGGGATAAACGAGTATCGATAACTTTAGGTATAACATTTTGAGCAAGAAAATAGTTAATACATGAAAGACCTGTGATACCTAAACCAACAATAACGACTTTTTTGCCTTGATAGCTAACCATAATTCAATCCTAGTATTTTTTATTAACGTAACTTCAAAGTTAATAAACCTATTACAACTAACATTAATGAAATTATCCAAAAACGTACAATAACACGCGGTTCTGGCCAACCTTTTAATTCATAGTGATGATGAATGGGTGCCATACGGAAAACTCTTTTACCACGTAATTTAAACGATCCAACTTGCAAAATAACGGAGAGCGTTTCGATAACAAAGATCCCTCCCATAATGAGTAATAAAAATTCTTGTCGTAATAAGACAGCAATAATACCAAACACCCCGCCTAAAGCTAGAGAGCCAACGTCGCCCATAAAAACCATTGCAGGATATGTGTTAAACCATAAAAAACCAAGTCCCGCGCCAATAATTGCCATGCAGACAATCATCAATTCACCACTAAATTTAATATAAGGGATATTTAAATAGGCGGCAAAATTGACATTGCCAGTAGCCCAAGCGACAAGGGTAAAACCAGCTGCAACAAAAAC
Source organism: Gilliamella sp. Nev3-1 (assembly GCF_001690435.1). NCBI lineage: Bacteria > Pseudomonadati > Pseudomonadota > Gammaproteobacteria > Orbales > Orbaceae > Gilliamella > Gilliamella sp. Nev3-1. The sequence goes on from NZ_LZHN01000016.1 coordinate 31,686, forward strand.
AGTTGGCATAATGGCGAGTCCATCAAGTCCATCTGTTAAATTAACGGCATTACCTGCACCGACAATAACAACATAAGTTAACAAGATAAACCATAAACCCAATTGAGGCATCACATCTTTAAAAAATGGCACAACAAGTACTGTTGCTGCGCTATCTTTTCCATAAACGTAAAGACCAAAAGCGACAATTAACGCAATGACTGATTGCCAAAAGTATTTCCATCTAGCAATAAGACCAGCACTATTTTTACGAATGACTTTTAAATAATCATCAGTAAAACCAATAATGCCATAACCCATTAACACAAATAAGGTAATCCATATATAAGGATTACGAAGATCTGCCCATAACAACACCGATAATAAAATGGAGGCTAAAATAAGCGTTCCCCCCATAGTTGGCGTTCCTTTTTTACTTAAATGGGATTCAGGTCCATCATTACGAATCACCTGTCCTATCTGTAGTTTTTGCAACCAATCAATAACTTTTTGTCCCATAAATAATGAAATAGCTAGCGAGGTTAATAGACCTAAAATGGCTCTTACTGTTAAATAAGAGATAACATTAAAAAAGGTAAAATGTTTAACTAAATATTCTGATATCCACACAAACATAATTTTAATCCTGATTCATTTTCAGCTTTTCAATTTGAATTTTTTCAATAATTTCTTCCATTTTGGCACTACGCGATCCCTTAACCAGCATAGTTAAAGTTGGATATTGACGTAATAACATTAATAGATAATTTACTGCATCTTGTTTATTATTAAAATGGTGACCTACACCACTATATTGGCTAATAAATTGACTTAATTTGCCAACACTTACGACACAATCAAGTTTTTCATCATGAGCAAGTTCACCTATTTGCCGATGATATTTTTCTGCTTCACATCCTAATTCCCCCATATCACCAACCACTAAAATTCGATACCCAGGCTGCTTTGCCAAAACTTTAACTGCCGCAGACATTGAACCAACATTGGCATTATAAGTATCATCCCAAATTAATTGGGTTTGATTTAGCTTGATTGGAAATAACCGACCTTTTACTGGTTTTAAAGTGGCTAAACCTTGCTGAATCTGGTTGAACGTTGCACCAACAGAGATCGCCAAAGCGGAGGCTGCAATCGCATTTGAAATATTATGTTGCCCAATTAGTGGTAACTTAATTTCACATTCGCCTTTAGGAGTATGTAACATAAAAGTAGTGTTTTGAGCATATGTAATATTGCTGGCATAAAAATCAGCTGATGGATTAGCTAATGAGAAAGTCCAAATTGTTTTATTTATCAGTTGAGTAAACCACTTATCTGAACAACTATCCAAATTAATAATAGCGATGCCATCTTTGGGCAAGCCTTGAAAGATTTCACCCTTAGCTTTTGCTACACCTTCAAGCGAGCCAAATCCCTCAATATGAGCTTCAGCAATATTATTAATTAAAGCACTTTGTGGCTTAACAATATTTGTAGTATAAGCAATTTCGCCAATATGGTTAGCACCTAATTCTATTACAGCAAAATTGTCTTGGGGAGTTAATCGAAATAAGGTAAGTGGAACACCAATATCATTATTAAAATTCCCTTGAGTATAAAGTGTTTGGCCACAATTGCCTAAAATTGCAGCTGTCATCTCTTTAACAGAAGTTTTGCCAGAAGATCCTGTTAATGCGACAATTTTTGCTTGACTTTGCTGGCGAATAAATGAAGCAATTTTACCTAATGCTTGGCGTGTATCATCAACGACAATTTGCGGTATTAGAAAATCGAGTTTACGATTGACAACCACAGCAATAGCACCATTTTGAATGGCTTGTTGGGCAAATTGATGCCCATCAAAACTATCACCTACTAAGGCGATAAACAATGATTTTTCAGTTAGTTTTCGTGAATCAGTGCAAATAGTATCAATCATAATACTTTCGTTTTGGATATGATAAAATTTACCATCCACAATTTTTTTTAATTGTTCGATTTTTAATGGGATCATGATTGACTTTCAACTCCTAAAAGTCTTTTGACTGTTTCTTGATCTGAGTAATGATATTTAGTTTTATCCACAATTTGATAATCTTCATGCCCTTTTCCAGCAATCAATATCACATCATTAATATTTGCTTGAGCAAGCGTTTGGGTTATCGCTTGTACTCTGTCAGTAACAACTTGTACATTTTTTTTACTTACTAAGCCTTGCTCAATGTCATGAATAATTTTCATCTCGTTTTCTGTTCGTGGATTGTCATTTGTCAGAACAATCTTATCGGCAAATTGTTCTGCTATTTTAGCCATTAAAGGCCTTTTACCCGTATCCCTATCTCCACCACAACCAAAAATCACCCATAAAGAACCTTTACAATGTATTCGACTTGCTTGTAAGGCTTTTTGTAATGCGTCTGGAGTATGCGCATAGTCAACAATAACCGTTGGACTATTTTTTACGTGTAACACCTCCATTCGCCCACAAATGGGGTTCAAAAAAGCGGCCATATTAACTACAGCAAAAAATGGAAAATTCAATGTTAAAAGTGTAGCTATCGCTAATAACAAATTAGAAACGTTAAACTCACCTAGTAGCCGACTATTAATAATGGCGTTTCCCCAACTTGACTCCATATAAATTTTGGCGCCTTTGTCGTGATAATCAATCATAGAAACACCAACATAAGGTATATTTAATGCTTTCAATTGCCGTAATGATTTAGGTTGGCATGAGACAGCCGTCACTTGCGTGAGCTTTTCAATCCATCTTTTTCCATATTTATCATCATAATTAATAATTGATTTGCCAGCGGTTAAAACTTGTTTTTCTTTTTCATCAGGACTAAATAGCGACCATTTTGCTTTGGCGTACTTCCCCATGGTTTTATGGTAATCGAGATGATCGCGACTTAGGTTAGTAAATACGGTGGCAGCACAATTTAGTCCTTTAACACGATCCATTGCAAGCCCATGAGAAGAAATCTCCATGGCTACAATTTTCACCTGTTTTTTTACAAAATTAGCTAATAATGTTTGTATATCTATTGCAGATGCCGTCGTATTGATAGATGGTTCAAGTTGATTATAAATGCCATTACCAATAGTCCCCATTATTGCTGTTTTCTCATTCAATAATGTTGTACATTGAGCAATAAGCTGGCTAACGGTTGTTTTTCCATTCGTCCCTGTCACACCAATAACGGATAATTTTTTTGAAGGGGTATGATAAAAATCATTAGCAATTAATGATAAACGTTGTGAAAGTTGAAAAACACTTATTTGTGGAATGACAGATTTATTGTTTTGCTTAAGATAATCGATTTTTAAGTCATTTGATTTTCTTTTTGTTTCGATCAATACAATAGCGGCACCAGCAGCAATAGCTTGTGGAATAAATGTTCGACCGTCAACGGCATGCCCTTTGATAGCAACAAATACATCATTTTTTTTCACTTTACGGCTATCAATACACAAATGATTAAGTGAAAAATTGTCTAATTTTAAATTTCGACTTCCACCTCCACCTAATAGCTCAAATAATGTATAAAAAGAACTTGTAGTCATTATTTTCCACCTATCAATAAATAATCATTTGGCCATCAATTTGGCGATCTGGTTTTACATTCATTGTTCTAAGAACACCTCCCATAATGCGACTAAAAACAGGGGCAGAGACTGAGCCACCATAATACTGACCAGCTTTAGGATTATCAATAACAACCACAAGAGAATATTTTGGCCCTGTTGCTGGGGCAATACCTGCTGTATAAGCCAGATATTGATTAACATACCGGCCACCAGATAATTTTTTTGCAGTTCCTGTTTTAACCGCAACACTGTAACCAGGGACGGATGCCTTCGTACCGCCACCAGTAACCGCTACAGCTTCCATTAATTGAACAACTGTTTTTGCATCTTTTTCAGAAACAACTCGTTTGCCTTTAACAGGTTCGGTCGCCTTTAAAATTGTTACTGGTCGATAAATACCATAACTACCGATAGTTGCATAAGCCCTAGCTAACTGTAATGGTGTAACTCTTAGCCCATACCCAAACGCAAATGTAGCTCGTTCAATATCAGCCCATTTTCTTGTTCTATCCGCTGCAATTGAACCACTGACTTCGCCACCTAAACCTAATTCCGTTGGCTGGCCTAACCCAAAACGACTATAGAATTCTACAAGATCACCTTGCTGCATTTGTAAAGCAAGTTTACTTACGCCAACATTACTGGATTTTTCTAATATACCAGCCAAATTTAGTGATTTTTGATATGACACATCTTTAATTTCATAGCGATTGACATAAAATGGTCTTGTGTCAATAATCGTATTTAAATTGGCAATTTTCTTTTCTAAAGCAGCCATTACTACTAAAGGTTTAACAGTCGAGCCTGGTTCAAACGCATCTGTAACAGCTCTATTTCTCAATAAATTATAATCAAGCGATGAACGATTATTCGGGTTATAAGATGGGCTGGTTGCCATTGCTAAAATCTCGCCAGTGTGCACATCAACTAATACTGCTGTTCCACTGTCTGCTTTGTTAAATTCAACAGCTTGGCTAAGCTCGGTATATACCAACGATTGTAAACGCTCGTCTATGCTGAGTGTTAAGTCTGCAGCTGTTTCACTTTCTGTTCGTTCTAATTCTTCAATAACACGACCGACTCGATCTCGCCTTACAATTCTTTGCCCTGATTCACCAATTAACCACTTATTAAAGCTTTTTTCAATGCCTTCAGAACCCTTTTCAGCACCATTTTCATCAATGTCTGTTAAACCAATTAGTTGAGCTATATTTTCTGCCGCAGGATAATAACGTTTGGATGTTTTGGCAAATGATATTCCTGGTAATTTTAGCTTCTTTAAATAATCAGATATAGTTGGTGTTACTTGTCTAGATAAATAAACAAATCGCATTGATGCATTACCTAGTTTTTGCTCTAGTGTCGACATTGGAATATTCAACGTTTTAGCTAAACCTTGCCACCTGATATCATCTGCTTTAACTCCGCCTTTTTGTACAACGATTTTAGGATCTGCCCATACATCAAACATTGGCACACTTACAGCTAATGCTCGGCCATGGCGGTCAGTTATCATAGCTCTTGGCGCATCCATTTCTTGATGACGTATCGAGCGTTTATTACCTTCAGCAATGAGTTTGTCTGGCTCAATAATTTGTAATAATGCCATTCGAACAATAAGGCTAATAATCGCAAAAATAATAAGAGTATATACAATATAAAAACGGCTTGGAGTAAAAAATTGCTTTTTACTATTCAACTTATTTGTTTTTGTTGCCTTTTTAGTTTTATCTTTTTTATGTTTAGTAACAGGCTTCATTATTTACTCTTTATCACAATAACTGTTTCATTTTGTGGTGTTACATAAGACATACCTAATTGAATCTTAGCTTTCTCTTCAATACGCTTGGGCTCTGCAAGTACATTTTCTTCAATAATTAGGTTCCGCCATTCACTTTCTAATACATCTTGTTCTAATAAAAGTTGCTCACGCTCAAATAGCTGTTTACGAACCTGTTGCGTTGTTATTAATACAGCGCCAGCGGAGATAATAATCATTACAAGTAATAATAATGATATTTTTTGATGGCCAAACAAATCGCCAATAATTAAGCCAAATAAGCTTTTACTTGGCTTTTTTTGAAAATCTTTATCAATATAGATGTTATCTCGAAAAGCATCATTGAGTTGGTGGCTATTCATGTTTCCTTTCTGCTACCCTTAATATTGCGCTTCGAGAGCGCGGGTTATTATTAATTTCAATTGTATTCGGTTTAATTTTACCGAGTGATTTTAATCTAGCACCGCCATATTGTTTAATTTGTTGTTCTGTTAATGGTAATCGAGCGGGTAAATCTGGGCCTTTACTCTGTTTGCTAATAAATTGCTTTACAATTCTATCTTCTAGAGAATGAAAGCTAATAACAGCAAGCCTTCCATGATTGGCAAGAACAGATAAACTACTGTTTAATACTTGCTCAACTTCTTCCAATTCGCTATTAACATAAATACGAATAGCCTGAAAACTACGTGTAGCTGGATGCTTATTTTTATCTTTTCTTGGCGTTGCTTTTTCAATTAAATTAGCCAACTCCAAAGTACGGGTGATCGGCGAAACTTTATTTTGCTCCACGATCGCTCGAGCAATACGCTTGGCAAATTTCTCTTCACCAAATGTCTTTAACACCCACGCGATATCGTCTTCATCACTGCTGAGTAACCATTCACTTGCTGTTAAACCTTTATGGTTATTCATACGCATATCAAGTGGTCCATCACGCATAAAAGAAAATCCCCTTTCGGGGTCATCAAGCTGTGGCGATGAAACACCAAGGTCTAACAAGATGCCATCAATCTTACCCATTAATTCAAGTTTATCAATATATTGGTACATATTTGAAAACTCACCACGAATAAAAGTAAATCGAGGATCTGTTATTTTTAAAGCAACTTGCTCAGCACGCTCATCACGATCAATAGCAATCAACCGACCTTGTGTACCAAGTTGTTCAAGTATTAAACGAGAATGACCGCCTCGCCCAAAAGTACCATCAACATAAATGCCATCCTTTTTTATATTTAATGCGTTTACAGCTTCGTTTAATAAAACCGTTGTATGTTGATAATCCATCAATTTTTTACTCTTATTAAATAGTTAAACTTTTCAAATTATCTGATAAGTTTTCAATATCGGTTGGTAATGCAGCAATATCATCGTTAATTTGTTGATACCAAATCGCCTCATCCCAAATTTCAAATTTATTAGATTGACCAACAAACATTGTATTTTTTTCTAATTTTGCATAAGTACGTAACGTAGGTGGCAATAAAATTCGACCTGAACTGTCCATCAAACACTCAGTTGCATAACCCAATAACAATCGCTTAATTCTACGTTCAGCTTCTACAATCGTTGATAATGTTGCAAGCTGTTGTTCGATACATTTCCATTCAGACAGAGAATAAAGCGTCAAACAAGAATGGTATAAACCAATTGTGCAAACCATACCTTCAGACAAAGATTCACGGTAACGAGTAGGAATTGCTAACCGTCCTTTATTATCTAAATTGACCGAAATTGCACCACTAAACATGAAAGTACCATTATTTATAAATTTCTTGTTAATTTTTATTTAATATAAATCATCAAGTTAATTAAATAATCTATTTTTACCACTAACCCCCACTTTTTACCACAAATTCTCACAAAATAATAGGTTGTTGGTTAATTATTTATAAAAGATTGGTTTTCTTCCTCAAAATGAACAAATATCACAAAAAATCATAGAGGGAAACATATTATAGTTAAAAAATTTAAAGGACAGTTTAAAACAATAATTGGTAAATTGTGCCTTAACCAATGCCTACCTTTTTATAGGCGAGTTAGCTAAACATTTTGGACTAGGCAAAGCAACATTAGATGAGTGAATTAGCTAGTTTTTACGACACAAAAAATTATCTATATCAAAAAAATATTAGGGGCTGTTGATCTTTACTGTACATAAATCACTCAACAATACATTGGCAGCCACATTAACATAAATGCCAGTGATACCATACTGGCATAATTCCTTTCTAACTTATCATATCTAGTTGATATTGAACGATATTGCTTGATTCTAGCAAAGGCATTCTCGACTAAATGACGATAGCGATAAAGGCACCTATCCATACTGCTTTTATCTATATCCTTACCATAATTACGTTTAGCAATCACCGTTCGTCCGCCTTTTTGACGAACAAAGCACCGAAAAGGCTCGCTGTCATAACCTTTATCGGCTATCACTGTATTCACTTCATCGAGCTTTTCAACTAGGTTTTCTGCATAAGTGATATCATGTCGTTGTCCTTCAGAAAGCTCAAAACAAATAGGCAAACCACCACTATCAACCGCAAGATGAATTTTAGTTGAATGACCACCACAGCTCTGACCTATTTGCTCGGAATGCTCTGTTGCAGCGCCTGTACTATGTTGATGAGCCCTGATAATCGAGCCATCTAGGAACACCCATTCAAAATCCGCTAGTTGTGATAAATGTTTGAAAATATCAACTAATATTCCTTTTTTAGACCACAAATTAAATCGTCTATAGACGGTGCTCCATTCACCAAACTCTTCTGGCAAATCTCGCCAAGGAATACCGGTTCTCATTCGGAAAAGGCTCCCTTCAAACGTCATCCGATGCTCGGATTTATTATAAACTCGGCCGGTATTTTTCATTATTTGTAGTAGCTTTTCCCACCGTTTATCTGTTAGCATTGTTCTTGGCATGATGAATGAGTTATGGTTGTTTTTTGCAGAATTATTATAACTCACATCATGCCATCTAAAAAATAATCACTAAAGATCAACACGCCCTAATTTATCATTAATATAATTATCATTTTAAATGATAGTGTCATTAAAGTTTCTCCATGGGTGGTTATTTCTCATCGCTTTTTGATAGTTACCTGGAGTTACCCCGAAATTTCGACGGAAAATAGCAATAAAACCACTAATATTATCATAACCTAAATTTAAAGAAATTTCTGTGATAGGTCTGCCCGCAACAAGCAACTCTAAAGCTTTTAACATACGTAGTTTCTGTCGCCATTCTGTGAAATTAAATCCAGTTTCATTTGTAAATCGACGAGTTAATGAGCGTCGAGAAATTCCAGCCCAAACGCTCCATTCATTAATGTTTCTATCATCACTAGGATTATTAGACAAAGCTAAAGCAATTTTTAACAAACGAATATCTTTTGGCATTGGGAGTGCTATCTCAACTTGAGGGATTATACTAATCTCGTCGACAATCACTGCCATCAATCGCTTATGCTCGGGTTGCAATTCTGAATTATTCCATGTCATGGTTCGGGTAATTGCTTCACGCAATAGACTAGATAATTCTAGCATGCAGGGTTTATTCGGCAGATTATTACATTCGCTTTTTTGTATATAGATACTCCATCCGTGGAATGGCCCATGTGATCCGAGAAGAGAATGCTGTGTATCTGGAGGTATCCATATACCATGAGTTGCGGGTATTACCCATTGACTACTTTCCACTTCAATTGAAATTAAACCTTGTAATGTACCAGCTAGTTGTCCTCTCGAGTGATGATGAAGTTCTGTTACTTTCACTGATGGGGATTTGAGTGATGCCGATATAATCATAGGTTCGTTATCAGAAGAAGCGACCTCTGGAGAAATGAGTGAAATATTCATTTATATGGCCTCTAAGTAATATTTTGTGGCTGGAATTAGTTAGTAATTTTTTGTTTTACTAACTATCCTAAATTAGCCCAACTTAATTCAAATAAAATAAATATAACTATATATATTAAAAATAAATTAGCAATAAATCATGAATGATTTAAAAAAAATATTATTTAATATAATTGATT
>NZ_LZHN01000017.1:0-1637 GCF_001690435.1 Gilliamella sp. Nev3-1
GTCTGGTTCAGGAAATTCAGGTCAATTTAGCTTACCGCTGGTTTCTGGGAATGGGATTAACCGAAAAAGTGATTGACGCCTCAACACTTAGTCAAAATCGTCGCCGTCGGTTTAATGACAGTGAAATCTATCAACAGATTTTTGATAATATTGTTGAGCAGGCCATTGCCAAAGGGTTGATAAGTGGTCGGGTATTATATACGGACAGTACTCACCTAAAAGCAAATGCCAATAAAGGCAAAGCACGTAATGAGCAGCGTATTGTTGAGCCCAGTCAATATATTGATGCGCTTAATCAAGCCATCAACGCAGAAAGAAAATTAAACGGAAAAAAGCCTTAAAGCCATCGACGGTAGAGAAATACAAGGAGGTTAAAGTCAGTACAACAGATCCGGACAGTGGCTTTATGCATCGGGAAGGCAAGCCTAAAGGATTCTTCTACTTAGATCGCCGAACGGTTGATGGCAAAACATAATTTAATTACCGATACCTATGTCACAGCTGGAAATATCCATGATCCCCAGCCTTACATGGCTCGATTAAAACGCCAGTTAGAGCGGTTTGGCTTTAATCCGGTTGGTGTCGGTCTTGATGCGGGTTATTTTACGGCTCCCATTTGCCATTTACTGCTGGCAGAGCAGATATATCCGGTGTTGGGTTATCGTCGCTCCACCCATGGTGCGAATCCCATCAGAAAAAAGCAGTTTATCTATAACGGTCAAAACGATACTTATACTTGCCCAAACGGGCAAACATTAATATATAAAACTACCAGCAGGGAAGGTTATCGTCATTATCATTCTGATGCAACAACCTGCAAAATCTGTCCGTTATTGTCACAGTGTACACAGAGTAAAAATACACAGAAAGTCATCATGTAACTATCCCCTAAAATAGTACAGCCAAAAAGTAGAAAATTCTCTATGATAAAAGTAAAAGAGGATTTAATTATGAAAAAAATGACTGAACATCAAATCGTCGCTATTTTAAAAGAAGCTGAAGCAGGTATTCCTGTCAAGGAACTCTGTCGCAAATATGGCATGGGTAATTCAACTTTCTATAAGTGGCGAGAAAAATACGGCGGTATGGAAACGTCGGATATTAAACGCTTAAAGGAGCTGGAGGCTGAAAACTGCAAGCTTAAGCAGATGTTTGCCGAACTGAGCTTAAAATCCCAGCTTCAGGAAGAAATCATAAAAAAGCTTTAGTGCCAACAGGGGCACGTAAAACGTGGGCACAGCAACTACAACAAAATCATTCAGTTACTATTGCTATGAGTTGTGCCATTGTTGGTTTAAGCCGTTGTGCTTACTATTATCAAGCTAAGTTACAGGATGATTCGGTGATTGTTTCGGTGTTGAATGCTATCACAGACCGGCATTTACGCTGGGGCTTTCCTAAATGTTTTAATCGTATCAGAAAGCTCGGCTATCAATGGAATCATAAACGGGTATATCGGGTGTATTGTGAATTAAAGCTTAATCTCAGGGTAAAGCGTAAAAAACGCATTCCTCCACGATGCCCGGAAAGGTTATTAGCCCCCAATAAACAAGGTGAATGTTGGTCAATGGATTTTATGAGTGACAGTAGTCGTAATCAACGTCGCTTTAGGACATTCAATGTCATCGATGACTTTA
>NZ_LZHN01000018.1:0-114676 GCF_001690435.1 Gilliamella sp. Nev3-1
CATTGATAGCCAAGCTTTCTGATGCGATTAAAACATTTGGGAAAGCCCCAGCGTAAATGCCGGTCTGTGATAGCATTCAACACCGAAATAATCACCGAATCATCCAGTAACTTAGGTTGATAATAGTAAGCACAACGGCTTAAGCCAACAATGGCACAACTCATAGCAATAGTAACTGAATGATTTTGTTGTAGTTGCTGTGCCCACGTTTTACGTGCTTTTGTGGGCACTAAAGCTTTTTTATGATTTCTTCCTGAAGCTGGGATTTTAAGCTCAGTTCGGCAAACATCTGTTTAAGCTTACGGTTTTCAGCCTCAAGCTCCTTTAAACGTTTAATATCAGAGGTTTCCATACCACCGTATTTATCACGCCATTTATAGAAAGTTGAATTTGCCATGCCATATTTACGGCACAGTTCTTTAACGGGAATACCCGCTTCAGCTTCTTTTAAAATAGCGACGATTTGATGTTCAGTCATTTTTTTCATAATTAAATCCCCTTTACTTTTATCATAGAGAATTTTCTACTTTTTTGCTGTACTATTTTAGGGGATAGTTACAAATTCACAATACACCCGATATACCCGTTTATGATTCCATTGATAGCCGAGCTTTCTGATACGATTAAAAAATTTAGGAAAGCCCCAGCGTAAATGCCGGTCTGTGATAGCATTCAACACCGAAATAATCACCGAATCATCCAGTAACTTAGGTTGATAATAGTAAGCACAACGGCTTAAGCCAACAATGGCACAACTCATAGCAATAGTAACTGAATGATTTTGTTGTAGTTGCTGTGCCCACGTTTTACGTGCCCCAGTTGGCACTAAAGCTTTTTTATGATTTCTTCCTGAAGCTGGGATTTTAAGCTCAGTTCGGCAAACATCTGCTTAAGCTTACGATTTTCAGCCTCAAGCTCCTTTAAGCGTTTGATATCCGACGTTTCCATACCGCCATATTTTCCCCGCCATTTATAAAAAGTTGAATTACCATGCCATCTTTACGACAGAGCTCCTTGACGGAATACCCGCTTCAGCTTCTTTTAAAATAGCGACGATTTGATGTTCAGTCATTTTTTTCATAATTGAATCCTCTTTTACTTTTATCATAGAGAATTTTCTACTTTTTTGCTGTACTATTTTAGGGGGTAGCTACATGCTACATATAGAAGAAATACAGCTCAGAAGTGCGAATAATAAGCTCTGAAGTTATATTAAACATGGCGCTTTTGGAGGCAAATAGTTTAGGAGATAAATATATGACTGAATGGACAGGTGTTATGTATGGGTTTTATACTAATAAGACGATAGATGATGTGTTTTCTTCATTGATCAAAAAAATAGCATCTATTAATTATAAATATAAACGAGATAGTTTTCGAGATGAAGAGTTTCTATTTTTCTATAAAAATGATGAAATGCAAGATTCTCATCTTGAGAATGGCTATAATTTGGATATTAATGGTGAAGGTTGCTTTGGAATCGAGGCAAAAAATACAACGTTGAATGGGATCGCTACACTATTTGAATTCGATAATGATTCGGATTTTGAGCCTTATGATATAAATTTGCATTTTGATAATGTATTTTATTATGTACTTGTATTACCTGAACTAATTGAAAATTCAGTTTTTTGCCAGAATATACATAATTTATTTATTAATATTCTTCATGAGAAAAAATAGAATAAATACCTATCTAGCTACAGGTTTTACCTTGTTAATCTCGATTGGGCTGTTAGATGGATTTAATCTGTATCAGTATGCGTCTAATGGATTGACTTTAGTCGATCCGTGGAGGTTACATGCTAGCTCAACTTTTCCTTCTACTATAATAGTTAAAGATAGTGATATTATCATTGAGTACTATTATCATGGTAGGGGGCACCCTCTAGCACATGCTCACGTAAAAGGTGAAGGTGGAATGATAAGGGTTAGAGCTAATCAGAAACCAGTAAAAAGCTAACCTGAGTTAAATAAACAACGGCGCAGTGTTGTTGATCGAAATATATCAAAATTGGAAAGGGTTTAAATACAATTAAACGTTGGCTTAAATATAAAAATCATCGTAGTAGGGTATGAGGGAAAAAATAATGCAATCGTTTATATGGATTTTTCATGGAAATGAAGCTCAGTTTTGCTCAGGTGTTTATGAGGAGTTAAAACAGGCAGAAGACTTTATAAAAAGATATTGTTTAAGTGGGATTTTAACAAAGATGCCTCTAAATAAAAGTGTATATGAATGGACTATTGAAAAAGGTTTTTTTGAACCTAAAAAGCATTATCAACATAGTGGCAAGTTTATTCAAAATTTTACTAGTGCTTATTTGGTTCATTACCATTATCAAAATGGCGAGAGGATGGAATAAAAATGCTAATGACTTTGGGCTTTGTGTATTCAATATCTTCTCGATTAAGTAAAAACTCATACAGCTTATTGAACTCACGCCAAAGAAAACGACATAAGTTTAAAAGCCCTGCCTCCTTTTATTCTAAGGCGTTAAGACCAATTGCACTTCATGGTGTAATCTAGGTGGGCTTAGTTGTAGGCAGTTGATCCGCATAATGCGGTATTTTATTTTATTGAATTTGTCAACTAAACTAAAAATCATATTAATGAATTAGTAATTAATACAGTTAAATAATTAATATAATTTAAATTCCCATTATGATCCTACGCCATTTAAAGTTAGCTATCATCATAATCGATTAATCAAAAAGTTCGATTTTAATTTTTCTAGAATTGCTTCGTCCCAAATCATCCATCACTAATATTTTGAATGTGCCACTTTGTGTTGGGATCCAGTTAATTGCATTTCTTGGATCTGTTTGCCCAATAAAATTATTATTAACAAACCAGTAAAGTGTTTTTACATTGCCATCACTGGTAGCAGTAAAACTGATTTGTTCATTTTTTTGTTTTGTTGATCTAAATTGATAAACCACATTTTTAAGTGGTGAAGTTATTTTGGGTGGTTCACCTAAATAGTTTTGCGATGAACGGCAATGCTTGGTTGATGGTGGTGTTTTTTTAGGAATGCCTGCGCTTGCAAAAATAGCAGCTAAATCTGAAGGCCAGTATTCAAAAACGGCTAAGTGAGACGTTGTTAAGTCATAAGGCGGGCAAACTGCTTTACCTGTTTGGTTATCGATCATAACGGGTCTAAAAATAGTATCGGGGTTAATTGGTGACACACCCGGAATAAACCACGTTTTACCTTTTGCCTTGCACCATTGAGTAAAAAGATTACCACTGGTTAGGCAAATATCAATACGCTTTAAATTAGGCGGTAATGGGCGATTCGGTTTATGCAAGTTAGGATAATAAGCATTTATACTATCAACAATATTAAAAAAAAGTGGCGTAGCAGCATCTACACCTACAAAAGCATTATTGCCACTACCATCAAAATTACCAAGCCAAACGACCATAGCGTAATGGCCAAAAGTTCCTGCTGTCCAAGCATCACGAAATCCCCATGATGTACCCGTCTTCCATGCAACAGGAATTATTTTATTTTGCATTTTACTAAGAACATCTTGTGGGCGAGTATTTTGTTTCAGCATATCAATTGTCATAAATGCCGCTTGAGGGCTTAACAATTGTTGCGGTTCGGGTAACGTATGTTGTGGCTTGGGTAATATCGTTGGTTCCGTAAATTTTAATGGTTGCCAACGCCCTTCATTAGCTAACATGGCATACAGTCCAACTAATTCTTGCGCACTAATTTCACCGCCGCCGAGAACTAGAGATAAACCATAATGTGATTCATCAGCAAGTTTTTGAATGTGGGCATTAACTAAGAATTGATAAAAAGAGGGATTATGTAATTTAGAAGCAACCGTTACTGCAGGTATATTACGGCTATGAATTAATGCATCGGTTGCTGAGATAGGACCACGAAAGTTACGATCAAAATTTTCAGGAGTATATGCCCCAAAATCGGTGGCAACATCCTTTAGAATAGTACGAGGATGCAAAACGCCTTGATCAATGCCTAGCGCATAAATAAACGGTTTAAGTGTAGAGCCAGGTGAGCGTTTGGCAAGCGTGCCGTTAACTTGACCTTGAATAGAATTACCAAAGTAATTTGCCGATCCTAACAGCGCCTTAACCTGCATGGTTTGTGTATCAACCAAAATCACCGATGCATTATTAATGTTTTTTAAACGGCTTCGTTCAATAAACAAATTAACTTGCCGACTAATGATTTTTTGCAAATTACTATCTAACGTCGTTTTAACTTCTTGAGCATCGCTATGGTGTTGTTGAATTATCTGATTAACAAAATGAGGCGCACCAAAAGGCATTTGTTCAGGTTGACGTAAAACTAATTTTTGCAAAAAAAGAGCGGCAATATTGCTATCTACATCATATTTTTCTTGCCAGCGTTCAAATAATTGATTTCTGGCTTTTACTAATGCTTTACCTGCAAATCCCGTTTTACGATCAATACGGTATGTTGGAGATTGAGGTAGAACCACTAGCGTTAATGCTTCAGGTAAATTCACTTGCAATGGCGGCTTATTAAAATAGATTAACGATGCTGCACCAATACTCTCAATATTGCGCCCGAAAGGCGCATAATTTAAATAAGCCTCTAAAATATCATGCTTAGAATACATCAACTCTAATTGTATCGCTCGGGCAATTTGATGCAATTTACCGCCAATATTTTTAGTATTTAACTGCCAACGCATTCGTGCTAACTGCATGGTAATGGTTGATGCACCTTGACGGTTACCCCCACCCAAATAGGTTGCGCCAAAAGCTCTAGCTAAACTAAATGGATTAATACCGATATGATAATAAAACCACTGATCTTCGTGTAATAGTAATCCATTAATAATATCGGGTGAAACATCCTCTAAAGGTGTCCATAAACGATACCGATCATCCTTGGCTAATGTCATTCGAATGAGTTGGTTATTGTCATCATAATAGCGTTTTGAAAAAGTTAGTGGTTCACAAAGAGGTGGATGTGGATACAAACGAATCACAAGGATAGCAATAAATAATAGCAACAAAGCCATTAGCTTATTTTGATGACGAACAATAAATCCAATCATATTTAGTTATAAAAATTAAAATGTAATATATTTAAGCAAAAATGCCACTTATGCATTAGCATAGGTGGCGACTTAACTACATTTTATCAACCGTCTTAATACCCAACATGTCAAGACCAGTTTTAAGTGTTTTCGCTGTTAAAGAGGCTAATTTTAAACGGCTTTGTTTTAAACTTTCGCTTTCGGCTGCTAAAATAGGGCAGTTTTCATAAAAGCTTGAAAACAGCGTTGCAATTTCATAAAGATAAGCACAAAGCACATGAGGTGTTCCTTCACTAGCTACAATTGAAATAGTTTCATCAAACTGAATTAAACGCATTGCTAAAGCTCGTTCTTTGTCTGTGTCTAAACTAATTTTGCCTGTTAAACTGTCTTCGTTAATATTTTCTTTTTTAAATATGGACAGTACTCGAGTGTAAGCATATTGCAAATAAGGTGCGGTATTACCTTCAAATGACAACATATTATCCCAATCAAACACATAATCGGTAGTACGATTTTTTGAAAGATCGGCATATTTAACAGCACCAATAGCGACAGCATCAACTATTTGGGCAAGCTCACTGTCAGATAATTCAGGATTTTTGCTACGAATTAACGTTGTTGCACGTTCACACGCTTCATCTAACAAATCATTTAATTTAACGGTATCACCAGAGCGAGTTTTAAATGGCTTGCCATCTTTACCCAACATCATACCAAACATATGGTGTTCTAGTTTTAATGATTCAGGCACATACTTCGCTTTATGAACAATTGTCCAAACTTGCTCTAAATGTTGATGTTGGCGGGAATCAGTATAATAAAGTACACGATCGGCATGTAATGTTTCGTAACGGTATTTAGCGCAAGCAATATCGGTCGTTGCATAAAGGTAGCCACCATCACGTTTTTGGATAATAACACCCATTGGTTCGCCTTCTTTGTTTTTATACTCATCAAGAAAAACAACAATCGCCCCTTCACTTTCAACCGCAAGTCCTTTCTGTTTTAAATCGGCAACGATATTAGGTAGCATGCTGTTATAGATGCTTTCACCCATGGTGTCTTCAAGCGATAAGGTAACATTTAAACGTTGATAAGTGGCAATATTTTGCGTCATGGTAATATCAACTAGCTTGCGCCACATATCACGACAATATTCATCGCCACCTTGTAATTTCACTACATAATTACGCGCTTTTTCGGCAAATACTTCGTCTTCGTCATAATGTTTTTTAGCTGCGCGATAGAAAGATTCTAAATCTGATAGCGCCATGTCATTAGCATGCTCATTTTGCATTTTTTCAAGATAAGCAATTAACATACCAAACTGAGTGCCCCAGTCTCCAACATGGTTAGCACGGATAACGTGATGACCTAAAAAAGATAAAACACGAACACTGGCATCGCCAATAATTGTTGAGCGCAAATGTCCAACATGCATCTCTTTTGCCACATTAGGCGCAGAATAATCAACCACAATGGTTTGAGGTTTTGCAGGTAAAGTAATGTTAAGTTTATCACTGCTTAAAGCAACTTCATTTTGCTCAGCAATCCAACTATTTTTTAAAAAGATATTGATAAACCCAGGACCTGCAATCTCAACTTTTTCAGCAATATCATCAACATCAAGATGTTGTAAAACTGTCTGAGCAAGTTCCCGAGGTGGCATGCCTAGCTTTTTGGCAATTGACATAACGCCATTAGCTTGATAATCGCCAAATTGCACTTTAGTTGATTGCTTAATTAGCGCATCGCAGTTCTTATCTGCACCCGCCATAATCATTGCTTGCGAAACACGTTGTGTTAATAATTGTTGAATATTCACACTAAACCTAACTAATTATAATAAAATGACCAATATAATACCGACAAAGTCGATAATTGTCACTGATTGCATAAGTGGCTCGATGGTTTTTGCTTAAAGAAAAAGTGAAAAATTTAAGTAAAATCGATATTCTACTTTATGATTTATTATAAATAACCCTATTTGATTATTTGTCAGTATATTTAGGGTGTTAAAAAACTCCAGTAAAATCAATGGCTTTTCTGAATAATTTTTAAACGAAAAAATAAATTTATTTTATGGATTATGTGTTTGGAGAGCATTGGTGATTATCAATAACCCTTTTTACTAGCAAAGCTTAAAGAATCGAAATAAAGCCACTTCATACCAACAAAAACCACTAAAAAATGGAACAAAATGAAGTTATTTTATTAATTTAAGCAAATAGTGACTTATCTAATTAACTTTCATTATCTTTTTATTTAAAATTTTCTATTCAATCTCATTCTCCAATATTTAACGAGTTAGATTAAAAAATAGACACTATTCAATATCTGCAAGTTTATGACTTTGTATATTCAATAACCATTTATTATCTAATCGATTTTCGTTAATTTTTCCCAGTAGTTTTATGGTATCAAATATATTGAATGCACCATCTTTTTCACAAGGTGAAAGATAATAGCGTTTTGCCTGTATCTGAGTTTCGATATATTGGCAAAAAGCAATAAAATCACGGTGGTTTTCGGTAACAATTCGCACTTCATTGGCTGTTGGTTGGACTATTTTTTGATAGTGCGACTGGTAGCAAAATTTCGGGCTGAGGGCAATATAATCAATAAGCGCATCGACTTTGCCAAGACCGTTACTTTCAATAGCAATAAAATAACCAGCATTTTTTAATGACAAAAGTAGCTGTGGTAACGCTTTAACCCTAGTGGGTTCACCCCCTGTAATAATAATGTTTTTACTTTTGTATTCGTTTACTTTTGCTATTAATGCCTCTAAGGTAAATCGAGTAAATTGGCGAAAGTTAGTATCACACCAAGCACAATTTAAATTACAGCCTGCAAAGCGGATAAAAATAGCAGGCATTCCCGTATTATAACCTTCGCCTTGTAAAGATTCGAAGATTTCAACTATGCGAAATTCGATCATTTTGGGCTCCGATAATATTCACAATATGAAGTCGGTGTTTCCCATAATTTGATCATCGAAACAGGCAAATATCTAGATAAGCAATCAAAAATAAATTTACTCATCCCTTCGGCAGTTGTTCGGCACGGTAAGGCAAAGACTTTGCGATCCATTTCTTGCAATAATGTAGCAATACGGCACTCATTTCTATTATTTTGATTATAAAGGTAAGCGTGATCAAAAGGATCGACAATATACTTTTTAACAATCATTTTTAGATCGGCATAATCCATTACCATATCTTGACTTGAACCATTATCGATAAGATCACCGCTAATTTCGACTAATAAGCGGTAAGTATGACCATGCAGGTTATGACACTTTTTATTGTGCCCATCTAGCATATGACAAGCATCAAATTGAAACTCTTTGGCTATTTTGAACATGTTGTATTCCTAGTTTTTTTACGTGGGATGGGTTACGAACCACGGTTAGCACGCCTAACAAAATAAAGGCGTTAATATAATGGATAAAAGTTGATTTGTCATCTTTCAATACTTGTTGAAAGTGTATTTATGTATTGCAAACAATTTGATTTTGATGCTAATTAAGTTTTTAAATACTCGCTAATTTACTGTACAAATTTTATAAAAAATATTTTAAATTTGCTCTTGAAATTTAGGTTGCGACACTCATTTAGATATCATGCAAATGGGTTGAATGTATACACGTTTAACTCAAATCTATTGCTCAGGAGATAAATACGATGAGGTTAGATAAATTAACAAACAAGTTTCAACAAGCTTTAGCTGATGCGCAGTCAATGGCATTAGGTAAAGACAATCAATATATAGAGCCTGTGCATGTCCTATCAGCCATGCTTAATCAAGAAGGCAGCAGTGTAGCGCCATTGTTAGCTTCAGCGGGTGCAAATGTAGCTATTTTACAACAAGAATTAACTCAGGCGATTGATCGATTACCGCAAGTTCAGGGTGTGGGCGGGGAGGTTATTCCATCACAAGAGTTTATCCGTACACTTAATTTGTGCGATAAATTATCGCAAAAAAATGGTGATAGTTATATATCATCAGAGCTCTTTATCTTAGCTGCTTTAGAAGATAAAGGGAGCCTAAGTGATATTCTTAAAAAATCAGGTGTCAATAAAGACAAGTTTAGCCAAGCCGTCAATCAAGTAAGAGGTAGCGATAACGTGAATGATCCTAATGCAGAAGATCAACGTGGTGCGTTGAAAAAATATACCATTGATTTAACGCAACGGGCAGAACAAGGCAAACTTGATCCTGTTATTGGACGTGATGAAGAAATTCGTCGAACTATTCAGGTATTACAACGTCGTACTAAAAATAATCCCGTATTAATTGGTGAGCCAGGTGTAGGTAAAACCGCTATTGTTGAAGGATTAGCACAACGTATCGTTAACCGTGAAGTACCTGAAGGATTGCGTAATAAACGCGTTTTATCATTAGATATGGGGGCCTTGATTGCAGGTGCAAAATATCGTGGCGAATTTGAAGAACGTTTAAAGGCCGTACTTAAAGATTTAGCGAAAGAAGAAGGCCGTATTATATTATTTATTGACGAAATCCATACCATGGTTGGTGCAGGGAAAAGCGATGGTGCAATGGATGCTGGTAATATGTTAAAACCAGCATTGGCTCGAGGGGAATTACATTGCGTTGGTGCAACAACGTTAGACGAATATCGCCAATATATTGAAAAAGATCCTGCGTTAGAGCGTCGTTTTCAAAAAGTGTATGTTGCCGAGCCAACTGTTGAAGATACGATTGCTATTTTGCGAGGATTAAAAGAACGTTACGAATTGCATCATCATGTGCAAATTACCGATCCAGCCATTGTCGCTGCGGCAACGTTATCGCATCGTTATATTTCTGATCGCATGTTACCTGACAAAGCGATTGATTTAATTGATGAAGCGGCATCAAGTATTCGTATGCAAATGGATTCAAAACCAGAATCTTTAGATCGACTTGAAAGGCGTATTATTCAACTCAAACTTGAGCAACAAGCGCTTAAAAAAGAGTCTGACGATGCTAGTAAAAAACGTCTTGAGATGCTAAATGATGAACTTGCTGAAAAAGAAAAAGAATATGCATCACTTGAAGAAGAATGGAAGTCAGAAAAAGCGGCTGTTTCGGGTACGCAAAGCATTAAAGCTGAACTTGAAAAAGCGCGTACTGAAATAGAGCAAGCACGCCGCGCTGGTGATCTGAATAAAATGTCTGAATTACAATACGGTAAAATTCCAGAACTCGAAAAGAAACTTGCTTCAGCAACACAGTTAGAAGGCAAAACAATGAAGTTATTGCGCAACAAAGTGACTGATAACGAAATTGCTGAAGTGTTGTCTAAAGCGACTGGTATTCCGGTTTCTAGAATGCTTGAGAGCGAAAAAGACAAATTATTACATATGGAAGATGCCTTACATAAACGTGTCATCGGTCAAAATGAAGCGGTTGTTGCCGTAGCTAATGCGATTCGTCGTAGTCGTGCTGGGCTTTCTGATCCTAATAAACCAATTGGATCATTCCTATTTTTGGGACCAACAGGGGTCGGTAAAACCGAACTTTGCAAATCACTGGCTAACTTTATGTTTGACAGCGAAGATGCCATGGTACGTATTGATATGTCAGAGTTTATGGAAAAACACTCAGTTGCTCGCTTGATTGGCGCACCTCCTGGCTATGTCGGTTATGAAGAAGGGGGTTATTTAACCGAAGCAGTAAGGCGTCGTCCATACTCAGTGATATTACTTGATGAAGTTGAAAAAGCGCACCCAGATGTCTTTAATATCTTACTGCAAGTATTAGATGATGGGCGTTTAACGGATGGTCAAGGTCGCACGGTTGATTTTCGTAATACCGTCATAATTATGACATCAAACTTAGGATCTGACTTAATTCAAGGTCAAGTTGATCTAAGTTATGACGAAATGAAAGCCCTAGTGATGACAGTTGTAACTAAACATTTTAGACCAGAATTTATTAATCGTATTGACGAAACAGTGGTATTCCACCCATTAGGTCAAGAAAACATCAAAGCGATTGCAAAAATTCAGTTGGCGCATGTTGAAAAACGCTTAGATGAACGTGGTTACCAAATGGATATTACTGATGCAGCGCTTGAACATCTTGCTAAAGTGGGCTTCGATCCAATTTATGGTGCAAGACCGTTAAAACGCGCAATTCAACAAGAAATTGAAAATCCATTAGCGCAACAAATACTGTCAGGCAAATTAGTCCCAGGTAAAACCATTCATTTGGATTTAGTTGGTGATAATATCGAAGCTAAACAGTAAGCAAACATAAATTTACAAACCGACCTATTAGGGTCGGTTTTTTTATATTAGAATGGCGTTATCGTTTAGCAAAAAATCTTGAATTTTTTGTATAAAGAATAATAGCGTCACCCTATAATTTATGACGTTTTACATTATCAGACAAGTTAACGGTGCTTGTTGAATTACGTAGCGAGTGGCGTTTTTTATCTGTAACCGATTGATCAATTACCGCTAATCCCTTGTTATTCACTTGATTAATAAAACCTTGTTTCTTAAATTTAATTTATCAATAGCATGTATGCCTATAGCCGCCCCTAGTTTATTAGCAATGCTTGAGTAAATGAAATATTCAATTAATTTTTTGTATATTAAATAACTAAAATATACATGTTTGATGATAGTGCATAGTAAAAAGGCAAAGTAAACTTTTTATACTTAAAAAATATGTTTAGAGGTTTAAGAATAATATTATTGTTTAGTAGTAAGTTATTTTTATATCTAAAAATAAGATATATTAATAAATTTAAGCATAAATAATTTCTGGCAGCCGAATATCCCACGGCTTGTTATCAATATGCTGTACTTTTTGGCAAGCAAAAGCAAGCCCAATAGGTAAAATTTGTTGAGCTTGATAATTTGCTAGTAATCGGTCGTAAAATCCGCCACCCATCCCCATACGATAACCTCGTTGATCAAAAGCCACGAGTGGTGTAAATACGACATCAAGTTGATGGTAAGGCAGTATCTTTGATTGATTTAATTCAGGCTCTAATATACCAAATTTATTTTTAATAAGTGAAGTTTGTTTAGTATATTGCAAAAAAAGCAAATCTGTAGGTATCAAAGGATTGATAATGGGTAAGTAAACAGATTTATTTTGTTCCCATAAATATTCAATAATGGGCTTAGTTTCAACTTCGCCATCAAATGATAAAAATATAGCAATATTGTTTGCTGTTTTTATCGCTTGATGATGGGCGATTTTTTGGTATATAGCTTGTTGCGCAATGTCGCGTTCAGTAGGGGGTAATTGCCGTCTTTTTTGACGGATAATTTGCCTAATATTCATCGGTTTTTACAGTAGCTGAAAGGTCGAAGAAGCACTCCAAGATGCCGTTAGGGTCGTAACCCTTGAACCCAAGGTTCAAGGTGAACATCGTGTTTTAATTTTTAGGTTTCCTTACAAGTAAGGCATACACACCAACTAAAAGTCACTTCGTTCTAAAGATAAGAATATCGGCTCAGGGGACTAACCCATATCGCGAGCATCTCAGAGATAGATATCATAATACAAAATTTGACGGATCATACAAGACTATTTGTATTAAATTTACAATTAACTACATTAATTGTTGGTATTTAGGGCAGAATCAAGTAATTGTTGTAACATTTTTAGTCGATCGCTAAATTCATTACTTTTTTCTTTTTCTTTTGTAAGTTCATAAGAAATATTCAGTGCTGCCGTCATAATAAGTTGATCACTGGTAATCTGTGGCGATTTTTCTCGTAAATTTGTTAAACGCGTATCGAGATCTTTTGCAGCACTATTAAGTGCGTTAACTTCATCAATCGGGCAATTAAATTTTAATGTTCGTCCAAAAATTTGAATAGTGACAGCTTGAGTTTCCATATTTAACCTATTGATTCATAAAATTATTAATTTTATCGATAATGTGCTTTGGATCTAACCCTATTTCTTGCCTTATTTCGTTTTGAGATCCTTGAGAAATAAATTTATCGGGCAACCCAATATTTAAAATATCACATTTTATTTTTTTCGATAATAAATATTCACCGATGCCGCTACCGGCTCCGCCTTTAATACTGTTTTCTTCAATGGTGACTAGTATATTATGTGTTTGGCTAATGTGCAAAAGGACTTTTTCATCTAATGGTTTTACAAAACGCATATCAACGACTGTAGCATCGATTTGCTCTGCTGCTTGTAATACTTCGGTTAGTAAAGTGCCAAAATTAAGTAAAGCAATATTTTTTCCTTCTCGACATAATTTCGATTGCCCTAACGGGATTACTTCTAATGGTTTTAATTGTGCTCCAGTACCTTCACCACGAGGATAACGCACTGCCACAGGTCCGTTATGAAAATAACCGGTATAAAGCATTTGTCGACACTCGTTTTCATCACTTGGCGTCATAATGACCATATTGGGCACGCAACGTAAATAACTTAAGTCAAATGCTCCTTGGTGAGTTTCGCCATCCGCACCAACAATCCCTGCACGATCTATGGCAAACAATACCGGTAAGTTTTGAATAGCGACATCGTGGATGACTTGATCGTAAGCACGTTGTAAAAAAGTTGAGTAGATGGCAACAATAGGTTTTAAGCCACTAATTGCAAACCCAGCAGCTAATGTAACCGCGTGTTGTTCTGCTATTGCAACATCAAAAAATTGATCTGGATAACGATTGGCAAACTTTGTCATGCCTGAACCTTCACCCATAGCAGGTGTTATCGCCATTAAACGGTTATCATTTTTCGCCATTTCACATAGCCAATCGCCAAAAATTTGCGAATACGTTGGAATTGCTCTTGTGGTGACAGGTAATATGCCATCATTAGGGTTGAATTTAGGTACTCCATGCCATAGTGTCGGATCTTTTTCAGCTGGCTCATAGCCTTTACCTTTTTGCGTAATCACATGAAGCAACTGTGGACCTTTTAATTGGCGAACTTTTTGTAAAGTCGTAACTAAACTATCTATATCGTGTCCATCAACAGGACCAATATAATTAAAACCAAGCTCTTCAAATAAGGTTGCAGGCGTGACTAAGCCTTTTAAGTGTTCTTCCGTTTTTTTAAAGAGCTCTTTTAGAGGGGGAATATTGGCTAATACACGTTTGCCACTTTCTCGAAAAGATGTATAGGCTTTGCTTGATAAAATTTGAGTAAGATGTTGGTTAAGTGCTCCAGTGTTTGCGGAAATCGACATATCATTATCATTAACAATCACTAGCATATCGGGTTTGATATGGCCTGCATGATTCATTGCTTCAAATGCCATACCTGCTGTTAATGCACCATCGCCAATAACCGCGACTACTTGTTTTCCCGATTGTTTTTTTTGTTCGCTAATGGCAATTCCTAGCGCTGCACTAATTGAAGTTGAAGAGTGCCCTGTAGTTAGCACATCATATTCACTCTCATTACGATGAGGAAATGGATGAAGCCCCCCTTTTTGGCGAATAGTGAGCATCTGATCTCTGCGACCAGTCAAAATTTTGTGAGGATAAGCCTGATGCCCTACGTCCCAAATAATTTTATCAAAAGGGGTGTAATAGACATAATGTAGTGCGGTAGTTAATTCAACCACACCTAATCCCGATGCTAAATGACCACTTGATTGACTAACACATGTTAGTAAATATTGCCTAAGCTCTAGGCAAATAGAGGATAACTGCGACTGAGGAAAACATCTTAAATCCTCGGGCGAGTTGATTTGTTTTAACAAAGGGTAATTATTTAAATTCATTATGTGATATTTTAATTAGTTACTAATTATTGCGATTAATAATAAAACCAGCAAGGTCATGTAAAGGTTGCGTATTATAAGGTATTTGCTTAAGACTATCGATAGCTTGTTGATAAAGTTGTTGAGTTAGCTTTATCGCATTATCCAGCCCAATTAATGCTGGATATGTGCTTTTTTCATGAATGAGATCTGAACCTTTTGGTTTACCCATTATTGATTGTTCGCCAATGACATCTAAAATGTCATCTTGAATTTGAAATGCTAGACCAATTGATTCGGCGTAGTTATCAAGCATTAGTTGATAAGGCTGCGCTATTTCGCCACTAGCAAATGCACCCAAACGGATCGCTGTTTTGATTAAAGCACCTGTTTTATAGCAATGAATATTTTGCAAATGTTCCACACTAATTGACTGATGTGTAGCCAGCAAATCCAGCGATTGACCTAGGCACATGCCAGTAGCGCCACTAGCATGTGCAAGTTCGGTTATCATATTAATCTTGGCATTTGAATTAATGCGTTCACTTTTTGCTAATAATAAAAAGGCAAAACTTTGTAAGGCATCACCGGCAAGGATTGCCTGAGCTTCACCGAATTGGATATGGCAAGTTGGTTTGCCTCGGCGTAAATCGTCATTATCCATTGCCGGTAGATCATCATGAATTAATGAATAAGTATGAATAGACTCAATAGCAGCAGCAGCCTCATCTAATTTAGAAAGAGGGCAATTGAATAATTGACCTGTTAAGTAGACTAAAATTGGTCGAATTCGTTTACCTCCAGCCAGCAAGCTATAACTCATTGCTTGTTGGAGTTTTGAGCTTTCAATTTGCGCAATGCATGTAGCTAAAAACGAATCAATTCGTTCTTGTAACGGTTTTAAACTATTCATTATCATCATTTGTAAATTCTGACAGTTCGGCATCACTATTTTCAGATAATAAAATGTCAATGCGCTGTTCCGCTTTCTGTAACTGCTTTTGACCTGCTTTTGCTAATTTTATTCCTTTTTCGAACTCATTTAGAGCCTCATCTAAAGGCAGATCGCCGTTTTCTAGTTGATTTACAATGGTTTCAAGTTGTTTAAGTGTTTCCTCGAAACTTAATTCTTTATCTTGTTTTTTTGCCATATTCAATTCCTCGTTACGTTCGATGAGTATACACTTATTTCAAATAATCGTGAATCTAGGTTTTGTTTATTTATAATGTCACAAGTATTGTTAAAGCCTGTTAGGTTTCAATTTCATCTTTGTTATTCGATTCCTCTATTGCCAGTGAAGCAATATCTGAGTTTATCGGTTTTTTTACTTCGATACCCATTTCACGAAACCGTTCTATTTGTCCAATTACATTGCCACGACCCTTCGATAATTTGTTCATAGAATTTTGATAGGTCTGTTGAGCTTTATCTAAACAGTTACCTAAGTTTTCCATATCTTCAACAAAACCGCGCATTTTGTCGTACAATTTGCTTGCCCTATCGGCAATAAGTTCAGCATTACGGTTCTGATACTCAAATCGCCATAAATTATGAATAGTCCTTAATGCAACTAGCAAAGTGGTTGGGCTTACTATCATAATATTATTTTTCATAGCATCATTGATTAATGTAGGATCGTTGTCTATAGCACTAAGAAATGCAGGTTCTACAGGTATAAACATCAAAATATAATCTAGTGAATTAATACCAATAAGTTTATGATAATCTTTTTGGCTAAGTTGTTTTAAGTGATTACGAACAGAGGCTAAATGTTCGCTCATCGCTTTTGTTTTCACTGTTTCGTCATCGCTATTGAAATGGCGCTCATAGGCAACTAAAGTCACTTTTGAATCGATGACTACATCTCCCCCTTGTGGTAAGTGAACAATGACATCGGGTTGTAATCGTTGATTGCTTTCGTTTGTTAAGTTGACTTGAGTTTCATATTCATAACCTGATCGTAATCCAGAATTATCTAGAATTTGGCTTAGGATAAATTCGCCCCAGTTTCCTTGGGTTTTATTATTGCCTTTTAGTGCATTAGTTAGGTTATTTGCCTCTTTGCTCATTTGCTCATTAAGCTGTTGTAAATTACGAATTTCATGCGTTAATGTGTGACGCTCTTTTGCTTCTTGACCAAAGCTATCTTGTACTTGTTTTTTGAAACCTTCTAGTTGCTCTTTGAGTGGCGAGAGTAAAAAATCAAGACTTTGTTTATTTTGTTGTTCAATTTTTTTACCACTGTGTTCAAAAATACGGTTAGCTAAATTTTCAAATTGAGTCGTAAGTCGTTGTTCACTATGTTCTAGTATACTTTGACGTTCTTGTGTTGCTCTTAGCGTTTCTTCTAAACGTGTTTTGAGTTCACTAATTTTAACGTTTTGCGCTAGATTTTGTTGTCGATAGTCATCTAACTCGTGTTCCAGTTGTTTTATTTGGGTTATTAATGATCGATTTTCTTCATTTTTCTGGTTTAGTTGTAACTCAAATAATTGGTGTAGATTATTAATTAATAATTTAGATTTTATTAAAATCACAAGTAGAATTAAGGCAACTATGCCAATAATTATGGCGAGCCATTCGGTTAGTCCCAAAGCGTTGAACATAATTAAGCCCTTTCAAAAGTAAATGACATGACTTCATTTAAGTTATTGCCATCTAGAGCGAGCATAATTAAACGGTCTAACCCTACAGCAACACCAGCACAGTCTGGTAGCCCTGCTTCCATTGCGGCAAGGAGTTCAATGTCAATATTTTGCGTAGGTAGATTTAGCTTGGTGCGATCTAAATTATTTTGTTCAAAACGCATTCGTTGTTCTTGTGGGTTTGTAAGTTCTTTAAAGCCGTTAGCAAGTTCAACACCTTTGTAATAGAACTCAAAACGACTCGCTACGCGATGATCTTCTGAGCTGATAGCAGCTAATGCTGCCTGTGATGCTGGGAAGTGATACACTGCAATAGGTTTATCTTGACCAATATATGGTTCAATACCAAAAGTGAACAAGCATTGTAGTAATCCATCCTTATCATAACTTTCGGTATTAATGCCAATATCCAACTGGTTTGCCGCATTGATTAATGTTGTATGATCAGCTTCTAATGGGTCAATATTCAAATAGCGTTGAAATACTTTTTGATAAGAAATACGCTCAGCAGATTCACAATCCAAAATAGTTTGCAGTAAATCATCGACTTCGTTGATCATTTGCATCATGTCAAATTGGATGCGATACCATTCAAGCATGGTAAATTCTGGGTTATGGTAACGACTGACTTCTTCATGATTACGAAAGCACTTACACATTTGGTAAATAGGGCCACTACCTGCAGCAAGTAAACGCTTCATGTGATATTCAGGGCTGGTAATTAATGACATCTTTTGCCCTTGCTGTTCATTAAATTCACCGGGTTTTAAAAAAGTAGAATGAAAAGAGCTTAAATGCACATCGGTAACTGCATATTGGCTTAAGGTTGGTGTTTCAACTTCTAAAATACAACGATCAGCAAAAAATTGACGTATTTGAGAAATAATTTTTGCACGTTTAAGTAAATTATTAATAGATGCGGAAGGTTGCCAAGTCATAAAAATATCCATGGATTTGATTAGTTACTAAAAAGAAGAAAAATAGGGCATAGGCCCTATTTTTTATTGTTGGCGTTCATTTTGCCACAAAGCAAATAAGTTGTCGTATTTTTCTTGCTGTTGCCAAATATGGTGATGTAATGCAGAAAGAATAATTGGATCTTCTAAAATTGCTAACTGTTGTTCTTTATTGATTTTTTCTAAATCAGTTTGCAGATATTGTTCAATAAGCTCAATACGTTTTTGCTGATTTTTAGTATTAGGTAAATGTCGAGAAGTGGATAATGCACAAGCAAGTGCGTTATAGATAGGATCGACTAATGCTATAATAAAGCCATGCTCAACAAATGCCGCTTCGGTTTTAACTAAATATTCTCCAGTGAGTGTGACGGCTCTTGCTGGATGTGTTTCTTCTGGTGTTAAGAATAATCCCATTTTCTTTGCTTTCATACCAATGCTTGAAAGCCCGGATACTCTAATCACTAAAGGAGAAATGGTTAAAGGTATCAATATGGCTATATACCAATAAGTAAATTGTGGGTTTAACCAGATAATCACAGCTAACCATACAATACCTAATAATGATAATGGCCAACAAAAATAAAATGATTCCCCCCACGTTAGCGCATCATCACTTCGGGACGGAGATTTCCATTGGATTTTACTGCCCATCCAAGCTTTAAGTACAAATTTACTGTGGAAGATCATCCGGATTGGAGCTAAGATCATTGACCAAATCATTTCAACAAATATCGATAGAGTTAATTTAAGAATACCACCAACATCTTTTGCTCTCGTTCTCGCTATTATAATGCCATAGCTGAAGAATTTAGGTGCAAACAATAAAACCATCGTGGTTGAAAGTAGTTGAATAGCCAATTGCTCATCCCACCTTGGCCAAGTTGGGTAAAATTGGTTAGGTTGGAAGAAATATTGAGGTTCGGAAATATTAAACACTAATAATAATAAGGTTGAGAATATTAAAAACACCAACCACAATAATGATGAAATATAGGCCATGCCACTGGTTGCAAACATTATGCGGTGTGTCAATTTAATCCCACTTTTGAAAATTAATCTTAAATTAATCAAGTTTCCCATACACCAGCGATTGTCTCGTTTTAGATCTTCTATCATATTACCTGGTAGTTCTTCGTAACTACCATTCATATTATAAGCGATCCAAACGCCATAGCCAGCACGACGCATAAGCGTCGCCTCAACTAGATCATGTGATAAGATATGGATTGGACCATTACGTTTTTGCAATGGTGATAATATGCAATGCTCAATAAAAGGTTTTAAACGAATCATTGCATTATGTCCCCAATATTGTGCTTCACTTAATTGCCAAAAGTGTGTACCAGAGCAAAATATATCGCTATAAATCTGGTTGGCAAATTGTTGAATACGACCATAAAGCGTCGTCATTCTTACTGATTTTGGTGGTGATTGTAAAATACCTGCTTTAGGCGTCATTTCCATCATGGCGATCATTTTTAAAATACAGTCACCAGTCATAATGCTGTCGGCATCAAGGATCATCATATATTCATATTGATGGCCCCAACGACGGCAAAAATCATCAATATTACCGCTTTTACGTTTTACTCGGCGTTTGCGGTGGCGATAAAAAACGTTACAACCATTGTTTTGTTTTGTTGCATTAAATTCAGCCCAAGCTTTAAGTTCGTTAACATACAGATCGGGATCGTTAGTATCACTTAATATATAAAAATCACAACAAGCTGCGTGGCCTGTTTCAGCTAAAGATTGATAAGTTGCTTGTAACCCAGCAAATACTCGAGCAACATCTTCATTACAAATTGGCATGACTAATGCGGTTCGATGCTTGCTATCAATATGCGCTGCTGGATCTGTGGGAATTTGGATAGTATAACGATCTTTACCCATTACAGCTAAAATTAACCCCATAATACTGGTCCAAAATCCAATAGAGATCCAGCAAAATAAAATCGCGAATAAGGTAATAATCGCGCCTTGAATAATATAAGGTATTATGCTGTAAACAGCTAATTCAGGATTGATATCCCAATTAGCCATGAAATTGATTTTTTGCCAGCTTTGATAAGGCAATAACGATGATAG
Organism: Gilliamella sp. Nev3-1; assembly: GCF_001690435.1. NCBI lineage: Bacteria > Pseudomonadati > Pseudomonadota > Gammaproteobacteria > Orbales > Orbaceae > Gilliamella > Gilliamella sp. Nev3-1. The sequence continues at coordinate 20,458 of NZ_LZHN01000018.1, forward strand.
ATAAGTGGTTCCGTAGTATGTTTGTACTACAATGAGTGTAAACATAATAAAACGGCGAATTAAAGCAAGGATATTAGTACCATGCTTTGCTTTGGTAATAAAGCGTTGGTTCCAGATCTGGGGTTGAATTGAAACGCGATCCATTTCAGGGTAACTTGGTTGTTGTTGCCGCTCATCAATAAAAGAACAAGTATCGCCAACCTGATTTAAACGATATTTTAAAAATTCGACATCGTCAGGTGGAATCACATTGTTTTCAAATTTCTGACGCCAAATTTTAGCGCCAGAAAGATTTGCAAAGTAATCTTTTTTCATATTTTTAGCTTATTATAATAATTATTGTGCGGGGTATTGCCCACTCCACGTTTCAGAAATCACTTCATTGGTTGCTTGCGAAGCAAGTTGTATACGAATATCTGTTGCTTTTTTATTATCTTCAACGTTGAATCGAACAATGACTCTCCAACCTTTAATTATTGGATTGTATTGCACGTCACAACTTACAATAGCACCATTATTAATGCTTGAAATCACTTTAACTGGATCTTTTTCTGATAATTCAGGGCCTGCGAAATCAATTACGTATGCATTAGAGCCATCAAGTTTACGAATTAAATTAGCTTGTTTTATATCGCCTAGCGATAAGCGTGTACTAATTGCTTGTGCAACATTATTGGGATAACGCTGTTTTTCGTTTAAGGTATAATGTAATCGATATTTAGTATCAAGCACATCACCAGCTTGGTATTGTTTTTCTGGCACCCAAAATGCAACGATATTGTCGTTAGTCTCATCAGCTGTTGGGATTTCAACTAATTCAACACGGCCTTTTTGCCAGTTGTTTAGTATTTCTACCCAAACACTTGGTCGTTGTTCATAGTGATCATCAAGATCTTGATAATCATCAAAACCTTTATCACGCTGAATTAACCCAAATGCTTTCGGGTTTTCTAAACTATAAGATGAAAACGATAAACGTTTAGGGTTATTTAATGGACGCCATATCCACTCATTATTGCTAGCTAAGATCGAAAGGCCATTAGAATCATGCATTGCAGGGCGGTAATTTAGCAATGGTGATGGATAATTAGGGCCAAATAAGAACATGCTAGTCAATGGTGCAATACCTAATTTTTTTACTGAATTGCGGAAAAATACTCTTGCTTGTACGGTGATCGTCGTATCAATACTTGGTACAAGCGTAATTTTATAAGCACCAGTTACACTAGGCGAATCGAGTAATGCATAGATAACCAAGTGTTTTTGATTAGGTTCAGGCCTTTCAATCCAATATTCTTTAAAACGCGGAAACTCCTCCCCAGACATTTCACCTGTGTCAATGGCAAGGCCTCTAGCTGAAAGACCATAATGTTGATCTTTTCCCACGGCACGAAAATAGCTGCCACCAAGAGCCGAAAAAATTTCATCATCAGTTTTTGTTGGATTATTAATCGGATAATGGACTTTAAAACCAGCAAACCCAAGATTTTTACTGCTTAGTTTATCGAGATTGATTGGGCTTAAATCAAAATAATTTGGATCATATTCGATTGGGTTAACTTTATTATCGACAATTTCATTGATTTTTATTGGAACATCAAAGTACATCCCTTCATGATAAAACTCAAGTTTGAAACGATTTTTTCGATCGCCCCAATAGGCTTTTTGATGATTGAATAGGATTTTTTGATAATCAGCAAATTGTAAAGATGCTAATTCATTTGGAATATTTTTAGATGGTTGAACATAAGCCTTTTTGGATAGTTTTTCTGCTTTTTCAGCTACATCATCAAATGAGAAAGCCCACGAAGAAAAACTAATGCAAGAAACGCAAGCCATGCAAAGCACCTTGCTAATTAGCTTTTTACTAAAAGGGGTATTGGGTAATAAGTTGTACATACAGACTCGCATTATTATCTAAAAATATTGAAGTAATTGATAATATTTTTTTTTGGATCACTCAAGCATTTTTCAACATAATCTACTTTGATCTCTTGAAGAATGCTAGGATTTTCATCGATCAGGAAGTAAGAATAGTTATCTTTGGCAATCTTTGTTTGTAAGGATAAGATATCTTGTTCAGACATTTTGAATTGTGGCTGAAAGTATTGCTTTATTTTAGTGGTATCTTTGGTATAAATTGCAGTAACAAAATCAGCCGAATACTGGCAATAATTTTTAATATTGTTTTCGGTTGCTTTTATTTTGCTTAATTCAATATTATGTTCAGCTTGATTTTCTTCAACTACTTTTTTAAGTTGCATATCATATTTTAACTTATAATTTTCGTTCAGATAAAAACTTAATACACAAGATGATGGGGTATTGTCACTTTTACAATTTAAGATGCCACGTTTAATAACATAGTTGTCGAAATTTTTATCGCCAATAATTTGCAGCAATTGAGTTTTAGCATCAACGACATAGGGGTCATTAGCTTCTGTTTGCTGTTTTAATAAAGATAGTTGCTCTGTCTTTGAAATTGCCTCGCTATTTTTTGTAGGCAAATTTTTTTTTGCACAGCCTGCGGCAAGAATAGAAATAATGGTGCATATAAGGATTTTACTTACTTTCATTTATCAAATTCCATGAGCATATTTTTAGTTATTTCGGTTAATTTCAATTCGGTTAATTTCAAAGGGAGTAACAGTATTACTCATTTAGTTGCATTTTTATAACAAAAATCACTTATAACAATTATTAATATAGCCAGAAATTATATACTCTTATTTTTTTAAATAATACCAGTAGATTAAATTAAATTTATAAAAAGCCTACATTAGATATAATTACTTCTTCCTAATATTTGCATATTTTTTTATTATCGACGGTAAATTCAGATTTATGAGCAACAGAAGGCTTAAATTTACCCTTTGCTTTTAGAAAAGCAATAAGTTGCTCGGCATTCATATTAGATTTAGAGCAGGTGTGAAATACGGCGTTTTCACCAAACTTATTTTTGATAGCACTAAATAAGGAAGATTCTGTGTAATTGTTTCCTTCCATCATATGCAATACTTCATGCCCGTGAATTGACATTAAAACCTCCTCTGCAAATTGTTGTTTATTTAATGTATAATATTCGCCATTTAGAATGGCGAAAGATAGCAAATATTATGAGTAAAAAAAAGTGGTTAGATATTAAAAATATTGTCAATTTTATTTATTGCTTCCCCCTGATTTATATCAGGGGCGTAACTAATACAAATGAGGCAAAATATTCAATCGAGAATAATCTTATTTTACTCTTTATTATTAGCTAATTTTACAATAATTGATTGATTTTCGCTTTTAACTTGGTGAATTACAACTGAGATAATATCAGCAAGTTTGTAGCCAACTTTATTTTCGATTTTGATTATTCCTTCATCGGGTAGGGCAGTGATTTCTTCCTTGACTGAATGAATCATTGAAAGCGGTACAAATGCAAAAGCGCCTATATCACATAAACGAACTCGAGCTCCACCACGATTGATATCAATAATTTCAGCTGTGTAACTTTCGCCAATTTTATCTGATAAGTATTGAGCATAAAGGTTTTCAGCCATATCACGCTCAGCAAAGCGTAACATCTTTCGCCTTTCATTCATGGTTTTTAGTTGTTCTTTATCTGGTGGAATTAGTTCTTGTAAGCGAATATATGCTTTGATTAGCCGATGGTTGATCATGTCGCCATATTTACGTATTGGGGATGTCCATGTTGCATAAGCATCGAATCCTAAACCAAAATGAGGCTTTGGCTCAATTGAAAAATCTGCAGGGCTTTGAAACTTGCGAAGCCTTGTGGCTAAAAATGGGATGTTGTCGATCATCCGACGCAACTTTACGTAGCCATCAAAAGATAATAGAGATTCTTTATCAAATTCAGTAATCCCATTATCGTTGAGAAAATTTAGCACTTGTTCGATATATTTATTATCAAAACCCGAATGAATATTAAAAACTCCAAAGCCAATTTTATTTTGTAATTGTAATGTTAAAGCTTGATTTGCTAGAATCATGACTTCCTCAACGATATGATTGGCAATTCGACGAGTTTCTTTAATGATTGATTTAACTTGGCGGTTTTCATTTAGAGCAAAACGATAATCGCCATTATCTTTAAAAACGAGTGCATGAGTTTGCCGCCATACTGTGCGAATATTAGCTAAGTCAGCTAACCAGCTAAGTTGTTTTTTAATATTAGGGTTATTATTTGCTAATTCACTACTATTTTCTAGAAAATCGGAAACATTACGATAAGTTAGTTTAGCTTTTGACTCAACCCAAGCCGGCATAAAGGTGATGTCATCGGTAATAATATCGCCTGCTTGGTCAATATTTATTTTGCATATCATAGCAGGTCGTTTTTGATTCGCTTTTAATGAACATAGCTCATTAGCAAGCTCTTTGGGTAGCATGGGAATATTAAAATCTGGCAAATAAGTTGTAAAATTCCTGATCTTGGCAATATTATCCAATTCGCTATCTTGTAATATATAAGCGGTGGGGTCAGCAATAGCAACCATAAGTTGATAATGGTCATGTTCATTTTTAGAAACCGTAATTGCATCATCCATATCTTCGGTATCTTCGCTATCAATAGTGAAAAAATTAACATCAGTTAAATCTTGGCGATTATTAAGCTCTGCATCGTTAATTCCTAATACTTCGGTGTGTGGCGGGATCGTTTCTAAATCATAACGAGCTAATGTTTTTAGCCAAAGTTGGTAAGGAGAATTACTGTCAGCAACAAAACGAGTAATTTCAGCAAAAAAATGGTTACTTTTTTCTTGTAACGGGTGAGAAGTGAGCATTGCAACAACCCAATCATTTTCTTTTAGCTTTTCGCTAACTTGATTGTGTACTTTACAACGAATGGCAAAATTAGCGGGCATATTTTCAGGATAAATAACCATTGCACGATCTTGAAAACCTATTTTGCCAATAAATTTTTGTAATGCACTCTCGATTAGACATTCAGGTTCAAAAGTTTCTTTACCGTTATTACTGATTACAGCCCCAGAAACCTTATCGCCATTACAAACCTTTTTCATTTTAGCAACAGGGATGAAATAGCTTTTTTTATTATCTACATCTAAAAAACCAAATCCTTTTTCATGTGCTCGAACAATGCCTTCAACGCGTGGGGTTTGTTCATGAAGCTCTTGCTTTAATTGTGCCAGTAGAGGGTTATTTTGAAACATATGCCTTAACACTATTTAAAAAATTTGGGTTAAATTCTATCATAGTTATGCAAGTTTTGGTTATTGAATTAATCGGTAATAGCGCTGAAAATAGACGTATAATAATGCCACTTAAAATAATGGATTAAATTAGTCTATGAAATTAAATTACAAATTACAGGGTGATGGGCAGCCGATAGTGCTTTTGCATGGCGTTTTTGGCAGTTTAGATAATTTGAATATGCTAGCAAAAGATTTTGTGCAACATTATCAAACAATTCAAGTTGATTTACGTAATCATGGAAATTCACCTTGGTCTGATCAGATAAGTTATCAAGTTATGGCTGAAGATGTTGCCGAGCTTTGTCATGATTTACGCTTAAATGATGTGATATTAATTGGTCACTCTATGGGCGGCAAAGTTGCTTTGCAACTGTCACAAGTGATATCAGATACTATCCAAAAAATTGTTGCAATTGATATTGCGCCGATAAAGTATCACCGCTCAGCTAATGCTACTATTTTAAGAGTATTAGTTTATTGTCTCAAAAATCATATTACCGATAAAAAACAGATCATGAATTTAATGGAACAAGCAGGTATTAACATGCCAACCATACTTTTTTTATTAAAATCTTTTAAAAATGAAAAATGGTCATTTAATATTCAAGCAATTAATGATCAGTATGGTCATATTTGTGATTGGCAAACAATACCACCTTGGTTAAAACCCACTCTATTTATTCGTGGTGGCAATTCTTCTTACATTATTGATGAATTTTACCCAGCCATTTTTTCGCAATTTCCAGATTCAAAAATTGAGTTGATTGAAGGTGCAGGTCACAATGTTCATGCTGAAAAAACACAGCAAGTACTGAAAATTTTACATAGCTGGTTAGGGAATTAAATGGCATGAAGCCTATAAATATTAAGGTGAATTACAAAAAAGGCGTTGCTGTTGGATGGTTTGCTTATTGGATGTTTTAATCGTTATAAAAACCATTTTACATTGAGCATTATATATTTGAGTGTTGATGTTATATTGCCAACCAGAAGGGATTATTTGGCTGATAGTATAAGGATAGCTATCAAGTAGCTGAAAAGCAATTTTATTAGCACGTAAGTTGTTGGCAAAATAGCGATGTTTGTTGAACAATGTTTGTTGATAATTGATAAAACCAAGCATGATCATTGAAAATAGTAATATTGCTATCATTACTTCAATTAGACTAAAGCCAGTTATATTTTTATTATTCACAATAAATAGCCTTTTTTTCTGGGCAATAATCGAGCCAATGTCCTTTTTCCACAATCAATCGATTATTGTCAAAATGTGCAAGTGTATACAAAAAAAAGTCATCGGCCTCGCCTCTTATTAATACGTAATCATCTATTTTTAATAAAGATTGTTTTATGCATGCTTTTAAGTGATAAGTTGGTTCAGTCATACATTGCCAATTGGCTTTAGGTGGTTGCCAATTTTGGCTTATTGCCCAAGTTAAAGATGAACTGGAATGATTAAATTTTTGATAGTATTTAATTTCTATCAAGATTGTTTTTTGCCATGAGGTTATAAGTAAATTAAAACCAATTAATCCCCCCAATCCCACAGTCATTAACATCATCATCATTAAAATAGTGCTAAATCCAGATGATGGAGAATTTTTTCTAAAATAGGTTTTCATTTTTGATAATTTCAGTTACATAGTATTTAATCTGTTTGTTTTTTCTTAATTCAGCATTGATTGATAAACTAATAGCATTTGGTAATTGCCTTATTGCAAAGTGGGTTATTTTGATTTCATTTGAATCGAATAAGTTTTCCCATTTACTTCCAAAACAATCTAACGATCCTGTTCTATAGGCTATGTTGTTTTCTTTATAGCGATAAGTAAAGACATCTGACTTTGTTGGGTTGGCTCTGTTCCAAACCCAAGAATTTCGAATTTCGCTATCATATCGAAGGATAATACATTTTGCCCGTTCCTTAATTTCAATAGCTTTATCTGTCATTTTTTTTGGATCATTAGCAATAAAACCAGCTCTTTTTATATCTTTTTTCAAACCAGCTAACCCAAAATCGATGGCTTGTTGTAAGCGAATTTTTTGATAATATTGCATGATGTTTGTTTGCAATTTGATGTAAAAAGCAGTCATGCCAATAACTATTAAACTTGATAGTACCAAACCAATGAGCATTTCTAGCAAGGAATATCCAGATACTTTTAACATGGTGGTAAACTAGCTATATAACAGTTTTCCGCACAAAATCGAATGCGCCCAAGCAAAGAAACAAAAATTCTACTGGTACCTATTTTATTTTTTAATTGAAAAGACATGGTTTGTGCCATGTTGCGACGCCCTAGAATAAAAGCACTTTTATTGTTTGATAGCTCACTAATTTGAACAGAATTATTGGGCTTGACAAAATAAAGTATGCCTTCACTGCATGTAGGTGGTTTGTCAGCCTTGGTAATTGAGATACACCAAGGTGATGAAAATTGATGAATAATATAGTTTTCGTTTTTACTTGATGCTTTTATTTGTGCTTCGTATATAAAATAGGCCAATTGCTTAGTTGTAGATGCTAATTCATTTTGCAGTTGTTGTTCTTTCCAATGCTCAATACCGATAGAGGCTAAAATAGCACTGATACAAACAGTTATTAACAATTCTAATAATGAGAATCCCAAATCATGCATAGTATGTCTTTTGTAAATATTGTGAGAGTTCGAGCATATATTTGAATAAAATAACTAGTTATTTAAAGATCTGAATTTGTGATCCACTATCCAAATAAATTACGATTTTTAATAAAAAAGGTTGAATAAGGTTTTATCAAGAATACTAGCGATATTATTGGCTTTATTTATAGTGGAGTTTTAGTTTTTTACGCAAATGATAATTATAAAAAATGATAGAGAATGTGCTGAATTTAGTGATCTGCTTAAACCACTTAAAAAGCAAAGCGGATTATATTATACTGTTTATCCATTTATTATTTGCTAACGGACTTAAACGTTAAAGGAAACGAGAGATGCAACAATTACAAACTATTATTGAAGCAGCATTTGAACGTCGTGCTGAAGTAACACCATCTAATGTAGATGTAGTAACACGCGATGCAATTAACCAATGTATCCATTTATTAGATAGCGGTAAGATGCGTGTGGCCGAAAAGATTAATGGGGATTGGGTTACTCACCAATGGTTAAAAAAAGCAGTTTTGCTCTCTTTCCGAATCAATGAAAACCAACTGATTGATGGTGGTCCGACTAACTATTATGACAAAGTTCCATTAAAATTTGCTGAGTATGATGAAGCAAGATTCCAACAAGAAGGGTTCCGTGTTGTTCCGTCCGCAATTGCACGTAAAGGGGCATATGTTGCGCGTAATACTGTATTAATGCCTTCTTATGTTAATATCGGCGCATACGTTGATGAAGGTACAATGGTTGATACATGGGTAACTGTTGGCTCATGTGCGCAAATTGGTAAAAATGTTCATTTATCAGGTGGTGTCGGTATTGGTGGTGTTTTAGAGCCGTTACAAGCTAATCCAACGATCATTGAAGATAATTGTTTTATTGGTGCTCGTAGTGAAATCGTGGAAGGCGTGATTGTCGAAGAAGGCAGTGTCATTTCAATGGGTGTATTTATTGGTCAAAGCACTAAAATTTACGATAGAGCAACCGGTGAAGTACATTATGGGCGAGTGCCAGCAGGTTCTGTCGTTGTTTCTGGTAACTTACCAACCAAAGATGGCAAGTATAGCCTTTATTGTGCGGTTATTGTGAAAAAAGTAGATGCTAAAACTTTAGGTAAAGTGGGCATTAATGAGTTACTTCGTACTATTGATTAATTTACGTTTACATGTTGAAGCCGCCTAAATTATTAGGCGACAATGATTTTATTTACAATTAGTGGTTTAATTGAGAATCCTAACCATTGGAAGAGGAGAATTTATGCCTTCTTTTGATATTGTGTCAGAAATCCAAATGCCAGAAGTTAAAAATGGGGTTGAAAATGCGACCCGAGAGCTAACGACCCGTTGGGATTTTAAAAATGTTGAAGCATCGTTTGAATTAAATGAAAAAAGTGAAACGATCAAAGTTACAAGCCAATCAGATTTCCAAGTACAACAATTACTTGATATTTTACGCGACAAATTAGCTAAGCGAGGTATTGATGGTGGATCGCTTGAAATCCCTGAAGAAATGGAGCATAGCGGCAAACTCTATAGTGTTACAGTTAAACTAAAACAGGGTATTGATAAAGAGTTAGCTAAAAAGATTGTAAAAGCAATCAAAGATAGCAAAATTAAAGTACAAGCTCAAGTTCAAGGCGAACAGGTTCGCGTTACTGGTAAATCGCGTGATGATTTACAAGCTACTATAGCGTTAGTTAAAAATGGCGAATTTGGTCAACCGTTTCAGTTTACTAATTTTAGAGACTAACCTTTTATTGAATTCATATTGTCGGCAAATGTCGACAATATTGTCCTTTAAACATTACAATTTATTTTGGTAAAAAATTTCTAGGAAAAGCTATGTTTGGGCATGGAATTATTAGGTAATCACAGAAATGATTTCTTAAACACTAATGTAAGTAGCGTAAAGAGCAAGATTTTTTTTTATGAATACGTTATGCTATCTACTTGTCTACCCTCTTAATTATAACAATATTTATTATGATGAAAAAATTAGCTCTATTTTTACTTTCTCTTATCTTTTCTGGATATCTATCTGCACAAGAGCTCAATAGCGAAGCAAAGAAAGTTTTTATTGATAATTTATTATCAAAAATGACGATTCAAGAGAAAGCAGGCCAATTACGTTTGATTAGTGTTGGGGGCGATTTAACTTTAGATAAAGTGCTTGATAACATTGAAGTGGGTGAAGTTGGTGGTATTTTTAATACCATTGTCGAGCCTGATCTGTCGCAAATGCAAGAACGAGCTTTAAAATCTCCGAATAAAATCCCGCTATTTTTTGGGTTTGATGTCATTCATGGGCACCGAACCATATTCCCTATTAATTTAGGTATTGCATCAAGTTGGGATCGTAGTGTAATAGCTAAAGTGGCAGAAATATCTGCTGAAGAAGCCACGGCCGATGGATTGAACATCACTTGGGCTCCAATGGTTGATATTACTCGCGATCCAAGATGGGGGCGTGTGTCAGAAGGTTTTGGCGAAGATCCTTATTTAACATCCGAAGCGGGGCGTATTTTTGTTGAGAGAATGCAAAAACAGTCGCTTGCTGATAAAAAATCGCTTGCAACGGCTGTAAAACATTTTGCGCTTTATGGTGCAGTTGAAGGTGGGCGTGAATATAACAGCACAGATATGAGTGAACGAAAAATGTTCCAAGAATATCTTGTCCCTTATAAAGCAGCAATTGATGCTGGTAGCCGTGCAGTCATGGTTTCTCTGGTCAGTGTTAATGGTATTCCTGCAACAGCTAACCATTGGTTATTGACCGAAGTGTTGCGCAATCAATGGCATTTTGATGGTGTTGTGGTTAGTGATCATGGCGCTATTCGGGAGCTAATTAACCATGGTGTGGCTAGCGATGCGAAAGATGCGGTTCGCGTTGCGATTAAAGCTGGTATTGATATGAGTATGAATGATGAATATTTCTTACAATTTTTGCCTGAATTAGTGAAAGAAGGGGCTATTACCGAAGATCAATTAAATCAAGCTTGCCGCCGAGTTCTTGAGCTTAAATATGATATGGGGCTATTTAGTGATCCTAATCGCTATTTAGATCCAAAATTAGATATCGAGACAATGTTTTCAAATAACCGCCTACATCGTGAAGAAGCGCGAGATGTGGCTCGTCGTAGCATTGTGCTATTAAAAAATGAGAATAAGATCTTACCGCTAGCCAGAAATAAGAAAATTGCGGTAATAGGTCCATTAGCTAATTCAAAACGAGATATTTTAGGTAGTTGGTCGGGTGCTGGGCGTACTAATTTGGCGGTAACACCATTAGAAGGCATCAAAAACACAGTTAAGAACCCAAAATCAGTTAGCTACGCATTTGGTGCTAATCTTTCTGATGATGTAAATTTATATCGTTTTTTAAATTTATATGGAGAAAACACTAAATTTGATGATAGGCCAGCGGATAAAATCATTGCCGAAGCTGTTAATATAGCGAAGAAATCTGATGTTGTTATTGCCTTTGTTGGCGAAGCCGAAGGCATGGCTCATGAATCATCAAGTCGAACAGATCTATCTTTACAAGCAAGCCAAAAACGATTGCTCAAAGCATTAAAAGAAACTGGAAAACCATTGGTTATTGTATTAATGAATGGCCGCCCATTAACATTAACTGAAGAATATGCTCAAGCTGATGCAATGCTTGAAACTTGGTTTTTAGGAACTGAGGGGGGTAATGCTATTGCTGATGTATTATTTGGTCAGCATAACCCTTCTGGTAAGCTGCCGATGTCTTTTCCTAATAATGTAGGGCAGATACCTGTTTATTACAGCCATTTAAATACTGGCCGTCCACGTGGAACCGAAAATATGGGGAAATATACAACTTCGTATTTTGATAGTCCAAACGAGCCATTATTTCCATTTGGTTTTGGTTTAAGTTATACCGACTTTGCTATGGATTTTTCTTTATCTAGCTCTGAAATGGACAAAGAGGGTGAAATTGTTGTTACAGTCAATGTTGAAAATATTGGGGATAAGGAAGGTATGCAAACAGTTCAACTTTACTTGCAAGATGTTACAGCTTCAGTTAGTCGCCCTGTTAAAGAGTTGATGGGTTTTGAAAATATCACCTTAAAACCACATGAAAAAGGTAAAGTAAAATTTACTATTAAATATGACATGTTAAAATTCTGGAATGACAAAATGCAATACGTTGCAGAGCCAGGTAAATTTAATGTGTTTATTGGTAGTGACTCTACAACACAAGATAAGCAAACTTTCACTTTGCTTGATAAATAAATTTTTAATTTTTCGTCGACATCTGTCGACGTTTTTATTTCTGCGGTCAGTATTGTGTTTGAATTCGATCTTGTCCTACACTTCTTCAACAAATTGTGTTTTTGGTGATTGCTTATTAACTCAGTAAAACACCAATTATTCCCCCTCTTATGCAAGTGACTGTTCATTTGTCTCATAAATTAGTCTGTTACTGCATTTTTTCGTTGTTTGGTATTATGATTAGTAGCTATTTTGGCTTACATATTTAGGAGAAATTACCGTTGAGGTTTGTATACTGCCTACAATTTTGATTGGATTGATTAGCGGATTATTGCATTATTATTTCTGATGAAAAATGGCAAGCTGATTTTATCAATAACCCTAACCTAATATCTGGGTAACTACCATTCCGGCTATCTGGTTGTTAATTTGTACCACTTGGGTACTAGTATTGAGACTATTCAATTAGGATCCTCAACTAAAAGAATTCTTTTATTTAGCGGAGGAATATAATTGCCCGTATTGTAGAAGATAGAAGTTTTACAGTACAACAAATCGATAATATGTATCATATTATTAATCATTATACTCATGCTGGTTTAAGTATTTTATTCTTATTCGTTGTGTACGATATTATCTTCTTTGATGTTAAAACCGTGCTGAAAGTACGCAATAATAAGCAAAGGACTGATAAAAAAATCGCTTATGTACCAATTCCGAAAGGTGCATTAAAATGTCAATGTCACACTAAGTATTGGTAGGATGCTATTCATGATAGCATCCTAGTTTAGCCGCCCTCAAAATAGGACTGCAAAAAATAGAAAATTCTTTATGATAAAACTAAAAATCCCATAAACCTTTTTTAGAATATCTTTTTGTAAAAGATATTCATTAGTTGATACTGTTTTAAATTTGCAAATAATTTATTACATAAAATTCAAATTACACCTAGCGTAAATAAGGAGAGTAACTGTAGAATGGCTAACTACAAGGAGAATTACTATGCAAAATGATATTACTTTTTACCAACGCTTTAAGTCTGATATTTTGGCTGGTTTAAAAATTATTACTATTCGCGATAGGAGTGAATCACACTTTAAAGTTGGTGATGAGTTACGTGTTGGTACTTTTGAAAATAATGAATACTTTTGTAACATAAAAATAATGAGTGTTACACCAATCACTCTTGAACAATTAACTGAAGAACATGCCAAACAAGAGAATATGACATTGAGTGATTTAAAAAAGGTGATTTTAGATATTTACCCAGATGAAAGACATTTTTTTGTAATTCGTTTTTCTCTTTTATGATCATAAAAAAATACGCGTTTGAACGCGTACTTTTATTTTTGATAAAAACAATCTAATGTCATGATCTATTTAACGGTTGCACATATAAAGTTAAACCATCAACAGAAATAACCTCAACATGCTGGCCCGCGTTAAGATCTTGATTACATTTTGCTGGCCAAGTTCCATCTTTGATTTTTACTCTTCCCGAACCATTAACAATAGGGACAGTGACAATAGTTTTTATACCAATTAAATCTTGTTGAGGCTGATTGATTTCACTTTTGCTGGATTTACCTTGTCCATTCCTTCGAAGCCAAAACCACCAAAGATAAGCAGATATCACAGTCAGAATTGCAAATAAGATCCATAAAGTTGACCAAGAAAGTGGTAATGCCCAAGCCATTAAACCAACAATTATGGCTGCACACCCAGCCCAAAGCCCATACCCACTTGTGCCAATTAATTCAGCAATCAGTAAAGTACCACCTAAAGCGATAAACACCCAATGAGGTGAATTATAAAAAACCATAAAAAAATTAGTCATTACGCTACCTTCAAAATCGATTAAGTTAAAAAACTCAAACATATAATCCATGACTTTTATCAAAAAGTTTTAGGAAATATTGTGTTTAAGTATAAAGTTCGATTTCTATTTCGTATTTTTAAGCAATTCAGCAATACCCCCAATACTGCCCATTAAACTTGACGCATCAAGAGGCACCATAATAACTTTACTGTTATCAGCTGAACCAATTTGTTGTAGCGCTTCAGTATATTTTTGTGCAACAAAGTAGTTAATGGCATTTATATTACCTGCTGCAATGGCATCTGATACCATTTGGGTTGCTCTAGCTTCAGCTTCGGCAGCACGTTCACGCGCTTCGGCTTGTAAAAAGGCTGATTGTTTTTCACCTTCAGCTTTTAAAATTTCAGATTGTTTTTCACCTTCTGAGCGTAAAATTGCTGCTTGACGAATACCTTCCGCTTCAAGAATTTCCGCACGTTTATTACGTTCAGCCTTCATTTGTGCGTTCATCGCAGCAATGAGTTCTGCCGGTGGACGAACATCTCGAATTTCGATGCGCGTGATTTTTATTCCCCAAGGACTTGTTGCATCATCAACAATATTTAGTAACTTAGAATTAATGTGATCACGTTGGGATAACATTTCATCTAATTCCATACTACCTAAAACGGTACGAATATTGGTCATCATTAAATTAATCACAGCACGTTCTAATTGATTAACTTGATATGCTGCCCTGGCAGCTTCTTGCACTTGAATAAAACACACGGCATCAATTTGTACATTGGCGTTATCTTTCGATATCACTTCTTGTGATGGAATATCAAGAACTTGTTCCATCATATTAATTTTACGACCAACACCATCCATAAAAGGGATAATGATGTTTAAACCTGGTTCAAGTGTATGTGTATATTTACCAAAACGCTCAATAGTATATTGATAACCTTGGGGAACAATAGTAATGCCTTTCAAAACGGTGATTAAAGCAAGTAAAACAATAACACAGATGGCGATATAAAATACTGGCATAGTTTAATTTCCTTATATTTATAATTAAATATGACTAGTTATTCTAAGCATTATTTTATTATTTGACTAGTTATAATTGATTTTTATAATGAAATTTATGATTGTTCGAATTTGTTAATACCTATAATTCATGCGTTGATAAGTTGCAAAATGTTAAATCTCAAAATTTACCATGGGATAAGCAAAGTAAATTAGAACAAGAAATTAAAAAAAGCTATCCTTGCAGTCAAGTGCGAGACGCTTACGTTAAAAGAGGGATGGGATATTGTCGATTTGATCAAAAAATTGAAGAATAATTGAATCTTTGTTTTTTATCTCGTTTATTAATTAGGAAGTGATAAATTTTTATATGTTATTATTTACTTGACATAGAATCAATGAACTAGTTTAATAGTACAAAATTTACTTTAAACAGATAACATAATGAAACGTCAATATTTCTTTTCTCACCTTTGTCAAGTCGCTAGCTTTGGTTGGTGGTGCATTGCTTTTTGTGGGTAATGTAGTGAAGTATTGTCTTAATTTACAAAACCCGCACTAGGCGGGTTTTTTTGTTTTAAGCAAAGTAAAAATCGGTATGAATTAAAATTAAACATAAATAGAGAGACAACAATGAACAAGCACGTACTAACGCAGATCACCAAAACGATTGATTATTATCAAAATCCCGCCCAAGTGTTTTATCAATTATGTGATAGTAGACCTGCAACATTGTTGCTTGAATCTGCTGAAATAGATAATAAGCAAGGAATTAAAAGTGTCATGATTGTTGATAGTGCCTTACGTATTTCAGCAATTAACAATGAAGTAACTGTTAAGGCTTTGACTAAAAATGGCGAAAAACTATTACCTTTATTACAAAAAAACTTTTTAGATAAGTTAGATAATATCCAACTGAATGAACAAACGCTTAAATTGGTATTTCCTACTATTAATAATATGCAAGATGAAGATTCAAGGTTAAAGTCATTATCCGTCTTTGATGTATTAAGAACCTTATTAACTATTGTAGATAATACCGAACAATATGGGCAAGATGCAATTTTTGTTGGCGGCCTATTTTGTTATGACCTTGTCGCTAGTTTTGAACAGCTTCCTATTTTGCCCTGTGAGCAACGTTGCCAAGATTTCTGTTTTTATTTAGCAGAAACATTATTAGAAATAAATCATCAGGATCATGTGTCAATTTTAAAATCAACAGCCTTTACGTCTGATGCACTAGAAATTGAACGGTTGACATTAAGATTAGCTGACCTACAAGCAACGTTAAATCAACCAATGAAGCCCATTTATACAAAATCGTTTGCTAATATTAATGTGACTTGTAATAAAAGTGATGATGATTTCAACACGATGGTGAAAAAGATGCAAGATGCTATTCAGCAGGGGGAGATCTTTCAAGCTGTACCATCACGGCGTTTTTCACTACCTTGCCCTGAGCCGTTATCTGCTTATCAGGTATTAAAAATCCATAACCCAAGCCCTTACATGTTTTATATGCAAGATCAAGATTTTGTCTTATTTGGCGCATCACCTGAAAGCGCACTTAAATATACTAAAGCAACCAACCAAGTTGAAATCTATCCAATTGCCGGTACTCGTCCACGTGGATTAACCACAAATGGTGAAATTGATTTTGATTTAGATAGTAGGTTAGAACTTGAAATGCGCACCGATAAAAAAGAACTAGCCGAACATTTAATGTTAGTTGATTTAGCGCGCAACGATTTAGCACGTATTTGTAAACCCGGAACCCGTTATACCAAAGATTTGCTAAAAGTGGATCGTTACTCTTTTGTGATGCATTTAGTTTCGCGTGTGGTTGGTCAGTTACGAAGTGATTTAGATGCGCTTCATGCTTATCAAGCCACTATGAATATGGGAACATTAACAGGAGCCCCTAAAGTTCGTGCGATGCAATTAATTGCTGAATCAGAAAAAGTTAAACGTGGTAGCTATGGTGGTGCTGTTGGCTATTTTACCGCAAATGGCGATCTTGATACCTGTATTGTGATTCGTAGTGCCTATGTCGAAGATGGCATAGCGACAGTACAAGCTGGTAGTGGTGTGGTGCTAGATTCTGAACCACAATCAGAATCTGATGAATCACGTAATAAAGCACGTGCAGTTATTCGAGCTATCATGGCAGCACATAATGTAGAAGGTGTATTCTAATGGCTAATATCTTATTTATTGATAATATTGATTCTTTTACTTATAACTTGGTCGATCAATTACGCAATAGTAAGCATTGTGTGACGATTTATCGAAATACTATTCCTGCAAATGTAATTATTGAAAAATTATCACAAATGCAAAACCCTATTTTAATGTTATCACCAGGTCCAGGAGCACCAAGTGATGCTGGATGCATGCCAGAACTGTTAAAACGTTTAAAAGGTAAATTGCCCATTATTGGTATCTGCCTTGGTCATCAAGCTATTGTGGAATCCTATGGGGGATCGATTGTGCCAGCTGGCGATATTTTGCATGGTAAGGCATCTTTAATTGAGCATGATGAGCAAGCAATGTTTACAGGATTACCAAACCCACTACCTGTTGCGCGTTATCACTCTTTAAAAGGAGAAAATATCCCAAAAAATCTGACTATTAATGCGATTTTCAATAATATTGTCATGGCGGTACGTAATGATGAAGATCGGGTTTGTGGTTTTCAGTTTCACCCTGAATCGATTTTAACTATTCAAGGGGGAAAATTACTAGAACAAACTATTGATTGGGCGCTTAATTCATCAGAGAAAAAAGGAAAGTCAAAACAAGAAGCTATAGTCGATAAGCAAGAGTACAACATTCAACCTGTGCTAAATAAATTATATTTAGGGCAATTGCTCACACAAGAAGAAAGTAAAATATTATTCAATTTAGTTATTCAAGGTAAGATAGAACCAACAGTATTAGCTACTGCAATTATTAGTATGAAAGTGCGCGGTGAAACACCTGATGAAATTGCCGGTGCAACGCAGGCCTTGCTTGAAAATGCAGATGCTTTTGACGTGCCAGATTATGATTTTACCGACATTGTTGGCACTGGTGGCGATGGCTCTAATAGTATTAATATCTCAACGGCAAGTGCCTTTGTGGCAGCTGCATTAGGTTATAAAGTGGCTAAGCATGGTAATCGTGGTGTATCAAGCAAATCGGGATCCTCAGATGTGCTTTCCGCTTTGGGTATTAAATTGAATATGTCTGCACAAGCATCTCGGCAGGCATTAGACAATCTTGGCGTATGCTTCTTGTTTGCTCAGCAATATCATTCAGGTTTTCGCCATGCAGCGTTAGTTCGTCAGCAGTTAAAAACACGAACTATTTTTAATGTGTTAGGGCCGTTGATTAACCCATCTCGTCCAAAACGGATTTTATTAGGCGTATATCATCCAGATTTGATTAAACCGATTGCTGAAACATTAAAAATGCTTAACTACAAACATGCTTATGTGGTGCATGGTGCGGGTATGGACGAAGTTGCTATTCATGGTGAAACTCAAGTAGCCGAAGTTAAGGAGGGTCAAATTGACTATTTTACGCTGACTCCAGATGATTTTGGGTTGCCGACATTTACCTTAAAAGATATTGAAGGTGGGACACCTGAACAGAATCGTGATATGTTAATTGCTATTTTACAAGGTCATGGTAAACCCGCACATGAATCAGCAATTGCCGCTAATGTCGCGATGTTAATGAGCTTGTTTGGCGATTCAGATTTAAAACAAAATGCTCAGCGAGCAATCGAAATGATGCATAGTGGTAAAGCTTATTTGCTATTACAACAATTAGCCGCAAGATAACAAATGGAGAATAACATGACAATTGCAGCCTTAGCAAAAGATGTTGAAATGGCAACAGTATTAAAAAAGATCATTAAAGATAAACAGATATGGCTCGTTGAACAACAAGCCATAAGACCACTTGATACATTTAAATCAATGGTAATGCCAAGTGATCGTGATTTTTATCAGGCACTAAATCAACGCAAAAATGTGTTTATTTTAGAGTGTAAAAAAGCATCACCATCAAAGGGATTGATTCGAAATGGTTTTGATCCAGCCCATATCGCTAGAGTGTACAAAAATTATGCTTCGGCAATATCGGTGCTGACTGATGAAAAATATTTCCAAGGTAGTTTTGAATTTTTGCCGTTAGTTCGTAATCAAGTCACACAACCAGTGCTTTGTAAAGACTTTATTATCGACGAATACCAAATCTATTTAGCTCGTTATTATCAAGCCGATGCGATACTATTAATGCTATCTGTATTGACTGATGATGAATATCGGCACTTAAGCCATATTGCTCATCAACTTAACATGGGGATATTAACTGAAGCTAGCACTGAAGATGAAGTCGAGCGAGCTATTCAACTTGGTGCTAAAGTAATCGGCATTAATAATCGTAATTTAAGGGATCTGACGGTTGATCTAAATCGGGTAAAAGTGTTATCTAAATCCATTCCTGATAATCGCATAATTATTAGTGAATCGGGCATTTATACTCACAATCAGGTTAAAGAGCTCAGTACTTACGCTAATGGCTTTTTAATCGGCAGTGCATTGATGTCTGAACCTAATTTAGAACTGGCAATTCGTAAAGTGATGTTGGGTGAAAATAAAGTCTGTGGTTTAACCCGTGTCGAAGATGCTGTAAGTGCTTATCAAGCGGGTGCGGTCTATGGCGGTTTGATTTTTGCTCCAAATTCTGCTCGTTATATACAACCAGTTAAAGCTCGAACAGTGATTGCAGGAGCACCACTTAATTGGGTAGGGGTCTTTCAAAATGAAGAGATCGAAATTGTGTGCCAAATAGCAAAACAACTATCTCTATATGCAGTTCAACTGCATGGCGATGAAGATGACAATTATATACAAAAATTACGTTACCAGTTACCAAAAGATTGCCAAATATGGAAAGCATTGAGTATTGGTGATGTTATGCCCAAATATAGTAATTCATTAGTTTCTCGTTACGTATTTGATAATGGAGCTGGTGGTACGGGCAAACATTTTGATTGGTCTATACTTACTGATCATAATTTAAATAATGTCATCTTAGCTGGTGGCATTAACCCACAAAATATAAAATCAGCTATAGCAACGGGTGTCATTGGTGTTGATCTTAACTCAGGCGTTGAAGTTTTACCCGGAATAAAAGATAAACAAAAAATCCAAGCTGTATTTGAACAAATTAAATTTTTATCTAAAAAAAGGAATAGTTATGTCTAAGTTAAACCCTTACTTTGGCGAATTTGGTGGGCAATATGTTCCCCAAATATTAATGCCAGTGCTTGAACAACTTGAAGATGCTTTTATCTCTGCAATCAACGATCCAAACTTTAAGAAAGAGTTTAACGATTTATTAGTTAACTATGCAGGTAGACCAACAGCATTAACTTTATGTAAAAATCTAACGGCAGGCACCAAAACCAAGCTTTACTTAAAAAGAGAAGATTTAGTGCATGGTGGTGCGCACAAAACTAACCAAGTTTTAGGACAAGCATTGCTTGCTAAAAGAATGGGCAAAACTGAAATTATAGCCGAAACAGGTGCAGGGCAACATGGTGTTGCTTCGGCTTTAGCCTGCGCACTACTTGGCTTAAAATGCCGAATTTATATGGGTGCAAAAGATGTTAAACGCCAAGCACCTAACGTATTTAGAATGCGATTGATGGGCGCAACAGTAATTCCCGTTGAAACAGGATCTGCAACCTTAAAAGATGCCTGTAACGAAGCATTGCGTGATTGGTCTGGAAGTTATGAAAAAGCCCATTATATGCTTGGTACGGCAGCGGGTCCGCATCCTTTCCCAACAATTGTACGTGAATTTCAACAGATGATCAGCCGTGAAGCTAAACAACAAATCCTTGAAAAAGAAGGGCGCCTACCTGATGCAGTAATTGCTTGCGTTGGTGGTGGTTCAAATGCAATTGGTATGTTTGCTAATTTTATTGAAGAAAAAACGGTCAGATTAATTGGTGTTGAACCTGGCGGACATGGTATTGAAAGTGGTGAACATGGTGCTTCGTTAAAACATGGTAAGCTTGGCATCTACTTTGGTATGAAATCACCTATGATGCAGACTGATGAAGGACAGATTGAAGAATCCTACTCAATATCAGCTGGATTAGATTTTCCATCAGTTGGTCCTCAGCATGCTTACTTAGATAGCATTGGTCGAGCAGATTACGTTTCAATTACTGATGATGAAGCATTAGACGCTTTTAAGGCTTTATCACGTAGTGAAGGTATTATCCCAGCATTAGAGTCATCTCATGCTTTGGCCTATGCTATTAAAATGATCAAAGAAAACCCAAACAAAGAACAATTATTGATTGTGAACTTATCAGGCCGTGGCGATAAAGATATCTTTACCGTTTATGACATTTTAAGAGCAAAAGGAGAAGTTGAATGAGCCGTTATCAAAAACTGTTTGCAACATTGACAGCCGAAAAAAGAGGTGCTTTTGTTCCTTTTGTATCTGTTGGTGATCCAACGCCAGAACTGTCTTTTAAAATCATCCAAACCTTGATTGAATCAGGCGCTGATGCTTTAGAATTAGGCATCCCATTTTCAGATCCAATGGCTGATGGGCCAACGATTCAAAATGCCAATATACGTGCATTTAAAAGAGGAATAACCGTTGAAAAGTGTTTTGAGATTTTAGGTAATGTTAGAGCACATTACGCTAATATTCCAATAGGGTTACTTATTTATGCTAATTTAGTTTTCAAAAATGGTATCGACAATTTTTATGCCAAGTGCACCAAAGCGGGAATTGATTCGGTATTGATTGCCGATTTACCTGTTGAATATGCAAAAGAATTTACAGTGGCGGCCGAAAAATACAATATAGCGCCAATTTTTATTTGTCCACCTAATGCTAATGATGAAGTCATTAAAAATATTGCTAAGCATGGTAAAGGTTATACCTATTTAGTCTCACGTGCTGGAGTTACAGGCACGGAAAATCGTGCTAATAAACCCCTTACTCATTTATTACAAAAATTGACGGAGTTTGGTGCTCCTCCTGCTATCCAAGGGTTTGGTATTTCCGAACCAGATCAAGTTAGCGAAGCGATTAAATCAGGTGCGGCAGGAGCCATTAGTGGTTCGGCAACGGTTAAAATTATTGAGAAAAATCTTGATAATCCTGAACAAATGCTTAGCCAGTTAGCGCATTTTGTTCAAACAATGAAAAAGGCAACTAGTCAGTCATTATAGTAATAAGTAATGGTCGCAATAATAGACTTGAAAAAACGGTTATTGCGCCAATATTCATTTCATTGTTATGCTTAAATTTATTGATACCCACATCTAAAGTAACAGGTGATATTGTTTGATAACTTCAAGCATATTTAATAAAATTAATGGGATTTTAAGTTGCATTTTATTCAAAATACGGTATAATTCTCATTCATCTATCGCGGGGTGGAGCAGCTTGGTAGCTCGTCGGGCTCATAACCCGAAGGTCGTTGGTTCAAATCCAGCCCCCGCAACCACTTGAATTTTCATTCATAAACCATCTATTCTGTTATTGTTTGGAAGTTAAAATAAAGTGGCTTCATTAATAGTTAGTTTTTAAATGTAAGCCTCGCATGTCGAGGTTTTTTTGCGTGTTGAGATTTAAGCGTAAGTTTAAAAAGAATGTTGGGCTTCATGCCCTTTTTTATTTTCTGCAGTGGAGGTTTGTTTGGCTAATATAGAACAGCAATTGACCGATATCATTCAAGAACCTGTGAATGCACTAGGCTTTGAATTAGTTGGTGTTGAATACATTCGTGGCCGTTATCCTGTGTTACGTGTTTATATTGATAATGAAAATGGTATAACTGTTGATAATTGTGCTGATGTTAGCCGACAAATTAGCTCAGTGCTTGATGTCGAAGACCCTATCAAGGATGCTTATAATCTTGAAGTTTCATCGCCTGGTATGGATAGGCCTTTGTTTACGATAGAACACTATCAACGTTTTGTTGGTGAAGAAGTCGCAATTAGTTTACGTATTGCTGTTGCTAACCAGCGTAAGTGGAAAGGACGTATTAAGTCTATTGATAATGAGATGATTACATTAACTGTGGATGATAATGATGAAGTGTTTGCTTTTAGTAACATTCAAAAAGCGAATATAGTACCTAATTTTAACCTTAAATAGAGTACGGGTGTAAAGGATGAATAAAGAAATTTTAGCTGTTGTTGAAGCGGTATCAAACGAAAAAGCGCTTACGCGCGATAAAATTTTCGAAGCATTAGAAACCGCATTAGCAACGGCCACTAAAAAGAAGCACGCTGTTGATATTGATGTTATAGTAAAAATTGATCATAAAACAGGTGATTACGACACTTTCCGCCGTTGGCTTGTGGTTAATGAAGTTACGCAACCAACTAAAGAAATGACGTTGGATGCAGCACAATATGAAGATGCATCTGTCAAACTGGGTGATTATGTTGAAGAGCAAATTGAATCGGTAGCTTTTGACCGTATTACCACACAAACAGCGAAACAAGTCATTGTGCAAAAAGTACGTGAAGCTGAACGTGCCATGGTAATTGACATGTTTAGAAATCGTATTGGTGATATTGTGACTGGTATTGTCAAAAAAACCAATCGCGACAGTGTGATCCTAGATTTAGGCAATAATGCAGATGCCATGATGTCGCGTCATGATATGTTACCGCGTGAAAACTTCCGAATTGGTGACCGTGTACGTGGTATTTTATATCTAATTGAGCAAAACAATAAACCCGCACAACTTTGCGTTAGTCGTTCAAATCCAGAAATGATGGAAGAGCTATTCCGTATTGAAGTACCAGAAATTGGTGAAGAAATGATTGACATTAAAGGCGTGGCTCGTGATCCTGGTTCCCGTGCTAAAATTGCGGTGAGTAGTAATGACCGTCGTATTGACCCTGTCGGTGCTTGTGTGGGAATGCGTGGTGCACGAGTTCAAGCTGTTTCGAATGAATTTGGTGGTGAGCGTGTTGATATTGTTTTATGGGATGATAATCCAGCACAATATGTAATTAACGCCATGGCACCAGCTGATGTTGTTTCGATTGTTGTTGATGAAGATAAGCACACCATGGATGTAGCTGTCAATGCCGAAACTTTACCGCAGGCTATTGGTCGAAATGGTCAAAATATTCGTTTAGCTTCTCAGCTTACTGGTTGGACACTAAATGTGATGACTACCGAAGAGTTGCAAGAAAAACACCATGCAGAATCTTTTGCTGCAATCAATAATTTAATTAAACATCTTGATATTGATGAAGGACTTGCACAGTTATTAGTTGAAGAGGGCTTTACTTCGCTCGAAGAGCTTGCCTATGTGCCAGTTGACGAGTTGCTTGAAATTGATGAATTGGATGAAGATTTGGTTCAAGCATTGAGAAGCCGAGCAAAAGACGCATTGACAACAATGGCTCTAGCAAATAGTGGTGATAAACAACCTGCGCAAGATTTACTCGAATTGCCAGGTATGACACAAGAATTAGCCTATCAACTAGCGCAACATGACATCATTACTTTGGAAGATTTAGCAGAACAAGGTACCGATGATCTAAATGATATTGAAGGCTTAACAAGCGAACAAGCTGGCGATTTTATTATGGCTGCACGTAATATTTGTTGGTTTGCAGATGAATAATTGAGGGAAAGTAATACATGACCAAAGTATCAATCGAAACACTGGCTCAAGAGATAAACACTCCAGTGCAAACACTTTTGCAACAGTTTGCCGATGCAGGTATGAATAAATCAGCATCTGATACTGTGACACAAAAGGAAAAAGAAGCTTTGCTTGCTTATTTAAAACCTCAGCAAGGCCCAACAAAGTTAACATTGCAACGTAAAACGCACTCAACCTTAAATGTGTCGAGCGGTGGTGGCAAAAGCAAGGAAATCAAAGTAGAAGTTCGTAAAAAAAGAACTTTTGTCAAACGCGATCCAGCCGAAATTGCTGCAGAGCAAGAAAAGGCTCGTCTTGAAGCTGAGCAAAAAGCGAAGGAAGAAGCCGAATTAAAAGCCCGCAAAGAAGCTGAGGAAAAAGAAAAGAAAGCTGCGCAAGAAGCGAAAAAACGTGCTCAAGAAGAAAAAGCTAAAGCTGCGCAAGAACACTCAGTTGATCCAAAAGTGAAAAAAGCCCAAGAAGAAAAAGCACGTTTAGAGGCAGAAGCTAACGAAATTAAACGTAAAGCTGAAGAAGAAAATCGCCGAAAATTAGAGGAAGATGCTAAACGCATGGCAGAGGAAGCTCGTAAGCTAGCTGAACAATATAACGCTGTTGAAGATAATGATAATACCGAAGATGAAGATTATCATGTGACGACCTCTAAATACGCCAGAGCAGCTGAAGACGATACCGATCGTGAAGTTGAAAGTGCTCGTGGTCGAGGTCGTAACACTAAACAGACCAAGCAGAAAAAAGGTAGCAAATTATCAGAAGGTAAAGCAGAGCGAGAAGAAGCTCGCGCAGCAACACGTAGTGGTCATAAAAAGAAAGGCAAAAGTACCTTACAACAGGGCTTTAATAAACCAGTTCAAGCGGTTAATCGTGATGTTGTTATTGGTGAAACCATCACTGTGGCTGAACTAGCTAATAAGATGGCAGTAAAAGGTTCAGAAGTAATCAAAACTATGATGAAAATGGGTGCGATGGCAACCATCAATCAGGTCATTGATCAAGAGACAGCGCAACTTGTTGCTGAAGAAATGGGGCATAAAGTTGTTCTTCGTCGTGAAAATGAACTAGAAGAATTACTAATGAGTGATCGTGATACTGGTGCAGAAAAAGTCTCTCGTGCCCCTGTTGTAACCATTATGGGACACGTTGACCACGGGAAAACTTCATTACTTGATTATATTCGTAAAGCAAAAGTTGCTTCAGGCGAAGCGGGGGGGATCACTCAGCACATTGGTGCTTACCATGTGAAAACCGCTAATGGTGAAATTACGTTCTTAGATACTCCAGGTCATGCGGCTTTTACATCAATGCGTGCTCGTGGTGCTAAAGCAACTGATATAGTCGTGCTCGTTGTTGCAGCTGATGATGGCGTTATGCCACAAACCATTGAAGCTATCCAACATGCTAAAGCGGCAAATGTGCCAATGGTTGTTGCGGTAAACAAAATTGATAAACCAGAAGCCGATCCCGAGCGTGTAAAAGGTGAACTAGCCCAATATGGTGTCATGTCAGAAGATTGGGGCGGAGATACTCAGTTCGTTCATGTTTCGGCAAAAGCGGGAACTGGTATTGATCAACTTCTTGAAGCTATTTTATTACAAGCTGAAGTGCTTGAACTGACTGCATACGAATCAGGTATGGCAAGTGGCGTAGTTATTGAGTCGTTCCTTGATAAAGGTCGAGGCTCTGTTGCAACAGTACTTGTCCAATCAGGAACTTTACGTAAAGGCGACATTGTTCTTTGTGGCTTTGAATATGGGCGCATTCGAGCTATGCGCAATGAACTTGGTAAAGAAGTAACAGAAGCGGGCCCATCGATACCGGTTGAAATCCTCGGCTTGTCTGGTGTGCCATCTGCTGGTGATGAAGCCACCGTTGTACGTGACGAAAAGAAAGCGCGTGAAGTTGCTCTTTATCGACAAGGCAAATTCCGTGATGTAAAACTTGCTCGTCAGCAAAAAGCGAAACTTGAAAACATGTTTACTAACATGACAGAAGGCGATGTTTCTGAACTCAATATCGTATTAAAAGCGGACGTTCAAGGTTCTGCTGAAGCGATTTCTGACTCATTACTTAAACTTTCAACAGATGAAGTTAAAGTTAAAATTATCGGATCAGGAGTGGGGGGGATCACAGAAACTGATGCCTCTCTAGCTGCTGCATCAAATGCGATTATTTTGGGCTTTAATGTTCGTGCTGATGCATCCGCACGTAAAGTAATTGAATCAGAAAACTTAGATCTTCGTTACTATTCAGTAATTTATGATCTGATTGACGAAGTTAAACAAGCCATGAGCGGTATGCTTGCACCAGAATACAAACAAGAAATTATTGGTCTTGCTGAAGTGCGTGATGTATTTAAATCACCTAAATTTGGTGCAATTGCCGGTTGTATGGTAACCGAAGGTGTGGTTAAACGTCACAACCCAATTCGTGTTCTACGTGATAACGTGGTTATCTATGAAGGTGAACTCGAATCATTACGTCGCTTTAAAGATGATGTTAACGAAGTGCGTAACGGAACAGAATGTGGTATTGGTGTGCGTAACTACAACGATGTTCGTGTTGGCGATACGATTGAAGTCTTTGAAACTATCGAAATCAAACGTACGATCTAATTACAACATATTAATGTTATAAGCAAGGTTTAGCCTTGCTTATTCATTTTTTAAGGGAAATAGATATGGCAAAAGCATTTAATCGTTCATCTCGGGTTGGACATGAATTACAAAAAGAGATTGCAATTATCCTACAACGTGAAATTAAAGATCCACGTTTAGGCATGGTAACCGTTTCAGGTGTTGATATTTCGCGTGATCTTTCGTACGCTAAAGTTTTTGTGACGTTCTTAAATGATGATGATCCACAAGTTATCGAACAAGGTTTAACAGTCCTTAATGAAGCTAAAGGTTATATTCGTACCTTAATTGGCAAAGCTATGAGCTTGCGAATCATTCCTGAAATCAAATTCTTTTATGATGAGTCATTAGTTAAAGGTATGCAGATGTCGAGTTTGGTTGCGGATGTGATTAAACAAGATAATGAGCGTCACAAAGATTAATATTAAAAACAACCCTGATATTTGTCAAAATTTTCAGGTAAACATGTGTTTCAATATAAAAATGATGAATATAAAAAAAGCCCGCCGTGATATTCACGGCGTTTTGTTGCTAGATAAGTCACAAGGTATGACATCAAACGACGCACTGCAAAAGGTGAAAAAACTATTTAATGCCAAAAAAGCAGGGCATACAGGGGCACTTGATCCATTAGCGACAGGCATGCTGCCTATCTGTTTTGGTGAAGCGACCAAATTTTCACAGTATTTATTGGATTCAGACAAACGTTATCGAGTAATAGCTAAACTCGGCGAGCGTACTGATACCTCTGATGCTGATGGTCAAATTATTTGTAGCAAACCCGTTAACATAAGCGAGTCGCAAATTAATGAAGCATTAACGCATTTTCGCGGTGACATTTTACAAGTGCCAACCATGTTTTCGGCATTGAAATATCAAGGTAAACCACTTTACGAATATGCTCGCCAAGGTATTGTTATTGAGCGAGAGGCAAGACCTATTACCGTTTATGACAATCAATTTATCCAATTTGATACCATAAAAAACGAATTAACGTTAGAGATACATTGCTCTAAAGGAACCTATATTCGAACCATTATTGATGATTTAGGTGAGCTACTGGATTGTGGGGCACATGTTATTTATTTAAGACGATTACAAGTTGCCAATTACCCAATTGAAAAAATGGTCACTTTAGATGATTTACAAAATATGGTGTTGCAAGATGAGTTGCTAATGCCAATTGATAGCCCCTTACAAGATTGCCAAAAAGTGACATTAACTGATGAGCAAGGTAAAGACATTTTATTCGGGCGGAGTATTGAACTTGATAATAGCATACCAGTTGAAACGCAAGTAAGAATCTATCAAGGCAAACAATTTATTGGCGTAGGAACGCAACGATTTAGGCAACTGTCACCAAAACGCTTAGTATCAATCTCTTAATATACCATTGTATTGTATATAGTTTTTAGTGTTATTGGCTAAAACAAAGTTAGTAAAAAGACTATTTAAATGTATGGCTTAATAAAATATTGATTCAGCTTCAATAATATGGCATTGTTTGATTGTTTTCTTGTTATTGTGTATGCGTTTGCAAAGTAAAGTTGCAGACGCTTTCCCCATTTCATACAAAGGCTTATTTATTCGGCTTAACCTATCTAATTCATTATATTGCCTATTTTGTGAGTGACTAAGATAAGTAATGATTAATGGCTGCATAAGTTGAGCTTCACTTTCATTGGCCTGATGTAAAGCTCCTAAAACGACACTATAAGGCGATAGGTAATGTTGTTCGTTGTGGTAATTTTCATCCAAATAATTTAAATTTGTATTATCACAGCAGACAATAGCTGTTGGGGGATTATTACTATCGATTAGCCTTTTAATTGCTGATCTGCCATGCTCATAAGTAATGCAATTTGGAATAAGATAATTTGTATTAATCGTTATATTTTTTCTTAACAAAGCTTGTTTATAGCCTTGCAAAAAAAGTATGGAGCTATGATTATTGTTATCATTAAATAAAACTGCGATTTTAGTATGTGAATTATTTAGCAAATATTGCGTTATTTGGTAGCCAATGACTAAATGGTCAAAATAGACACATGCATAATTAAGCGAAAAATGATTAGCTAGGACAAAGGGCGGTAAGATTTTTTTAAAATGTCTTAATTCTGATAAATAGGGTGCATCATTAATGATTAAAATGCCTGCAAAATTGTTTTGATTAATATATTTAATTAAATAATAAATATCTTTTTTAGTTTGATAAGGAAAGCGAAAATAAAAAATGATATAACCTGCCTGTTTCAAGGTTTGTTCTAAACCACAATTTATTAAAGTTCGAGTGATAAATTGATTATCAAGTACAAGTATTTTATTTGAGCCATTAGCATTCATCGATGATTTAAAATTGTCATGAATGTCAATATTTAGTTCTTCAATGGCCTTATACACTTTAGATTGCGTCATTGGCGAGGTTAAATGGGGTTTATTTAAAACCCTTGATACTGAGGCTATTGATAAATTAGCTTGTTTTGCAATGGTTGATAGTGTGCTTTTTGCCATAATGAATAATCTTAAGTGATAACTATGGTTGATTACTTTAGCGGTAAGCTTCCAATTTGTAATCCGATAGCATTTATTTTTTGGATCTGTGTTCCAAAACATCCATCATAATTTATTTAATAAAGCTCAAATTAATATGTTTGATTGAAAATTATGGAAGCAACCATATTTTCACCTTAATACATGACCAAATAGAGTGTAATGTCAGCTTGGTAATTAAAAATATGAGTAAATAATTAATCAACAGCTAGGGATTAATGTATAGTGAATATAGCGTTAGTTATAGATATGGCATTGTGCACTATAAACAGATAAAGAGCGTGTTTTACTCAATTGACAAAAAATATATAATTGAATTACTTCGCTAATAATAAGGTAGTAATAATTATATATGAAACTAATACATTTCTTTAATGCAATGCTATTGATACTGAGTTTTTTTACTTATGGTCATACTCTTGATATTAATCCAAAATATCGTGGTGAGCCATTCTTTGCTAGGGTTGATTTATATCAATTAGAACAGGATTGTTTAAGGAACGAAGATGAATATCAAAAACTTGATAAAAAAGAAAAGATAAAATATAACAGTCGTTGCCCATTGCATAATTTAAAATTTGATTTTAAAAAATTAGATGATTTAATCAATGATAATTCTTTTGTTTATAATGGTAACGATTTTCAACTGAAATTGGGCATTGCTCTAGCTAACCCTGATAGCAAAAATCAAGAATATTTACCTAATTTAGGAAGAAATATTACATTATCTTTGATCAACAAAAATCAGGTAAGTGATAAACTATTATTAGCAAATAACGCTTTTTCTGATAATCCAGATCTTTGGCATGGTTTTCAATATTACTATATAGCACCAAGTGGCGATATTTATACATTATTGTCTATAAAATCAGAACCAGTAGAATCTCAGTCTGGAATATTTCCTCGATTGTGGAAACATTACAATATTGATACAAGTAATATGAAATTTATGCTTAAAGAAGTATTAATTGGAGCGCCAGAAGCAACTTACCAAATCATTTACCCAAATCAATTTAATACCTATTTTCATGAAGGCGCTGTTGAGTACGGTATAACATTAGAACAGTCAATTGAACTTTTTAATCAATTGCCTAATACTGGTTCTTCTGATTATAGCCTTGGTTTTAGAGTATATAATTATTATCAAGATCAGCTAAAAAAGAAAATAAAATTGCTTGATAACAAAAAACATCAGCAAGAATCGTTTTCACTGTTAAATGATAATATGAATAAAGCTTGTTTAACAACGCTAGCGCCAATTTACGAACGGGATATTGATCCTTATTTAAACAAAGTGTTGACTTGTTTAATTGAACAGCAACGACAAGCAATAAAACACATAGAAAGTGAATTAGCCAATTAGTATGGGAGGTAATAACCTATACTCATTGGTTATCATAAAATTTATTTGCAAAAGATACATTAGTTCATGCAGATTTGAATAAGACTAAATCATTGAAAGGTTAAAACAATAAAGTAAATTTAACACAATGAATTATTTATATATTTATATAAACTACTCGATAAGATATAATCATCTATTGCTACTACCAAATATCTTTTTCCGCTATATTGAACAATATAGTGGTATAATTATCGCTAAATTTTTTTATTAGTTGGGTTATAAATATGTCTGCATGGAATATTGCTATTGTTGGTGCGACAGGACAAGTGGGTTCTGCGCTAGTTGAATTATTACAACAACGTAGTTTACAAGAGAATAGTTTAAAAATTGACAACCTCTATTTAGTTGGTAGTGATAATAGTGCTGGCGAAGTTGTTCGTTATGCTGGCAAAAATTTAACTGTCACCGATAGCGCACAAATGGACTGGAGCCAGTGTCATTTTTCCTTTTTTGTGGCTAGCGCTAAAGTTAGTGAAAATTACGCGCAAATTGCGGCAGAATCGGGTTGTGTGGTTATTGATGCAAGTGGTTATTTTGCCGAGCAAGACCACATTCCATTAGTCGTGCCAAAAGTTAATAATAGTGTGTTAACCGAATATCGTAATGAAAACATTATAGCGGTAGCAAGTGCGACTGTATGCCAATTGTTGCGATGTGTTGCGTCTTTAACTGACATTGAATTATTAACTAATTTACATGCTACCAGTTTTATTCCTGCATCTTTGTATGGTAAGCCTGGTGTTGATGAGCTTGCTGGACAAAGTGCTCGTTTACTAAATGGTATGCCAGTTGATAATGAATTATTTGACAAACAATTGGCATTTAACTTATTACCTATATCGCACGAACATCATGACTCAATGTTAGGTGAAAAGTCACAAGTTAACCAAATTCGTAAAGTACTTAGTAATTATGATTTACCGGTCTCGATTGAGTCAGTTATTGTGCCGGTGTTTTATGGCGTGTCACAAGCCATTAATGTATCAAGCAGCTTGCCAATTGAATTAGATATGACCCGTTTTGGTGAGTTTGGTGTTGAGGTGCAAAACGATAACTTACCAACTCCGGTAACTGAAGTCAGCGCTGAATCAGAAAATCAGCTAACTATTAAATTATCGAATTTAAGACACAGTTATGGTCATTATGAACAAATTCAATTTTGGTCTGTTGCTGATAATATCCGTTATTTGGGTGCGCTAATGCTAATTGAGACACTTGAGATCCTCATTAATGACTACCTGTAAAATTGCTCTGGGTATTGAATATGATGGTAGTGATTACTTTGGCTGGCAACGGCAACGCGCTGTTGACTCCATCCAAGAGCGGCTGGAATCTGCGCTATCGATTATTGCTAATTCACCAATAAACGTATTTTGCGCTGGTCGAACCGATGCCGGTGTACATGCAACAGGGCAAGTTATTCATTTTGAAACCCAAACAGTGCGATCACCTAGTGCTTGGACAATGGGAGTTAATTCGCATTTACCTAATAATATTGCAGTGCGCTGGTCACAAATGGTTGATGATAACTTTCATGCTAGATTTAGCGCAACGGCTCGGCGTTACCGTTATGTGATCTATAATCACCGTTATAGACCGGCGATTTTAGCTAAAGGAGTATCACATTATTATTTGCCACTGGACGAAACCTTAATGCATCAAGCTGCACAATATTTATTAGGTGAAAATGATTTTACCTCGTTTAGAGCGGCGCAGTGTCAATCATTAACCCCATGGCGTAATATTCACCATATTGAAGTTTGGCGACAAGGTGAATATATTGTTGTTGATATTAAAGCCAATGCATTTGTTCACCACATGGTGCGCAATATTGTAGGCAGTTTACTTGAAGTAGGTGCTGGTAATAAGCATCCAAAATGGATTGATGAGTTATTACAAGCTAAAGACAGAACGCAAGCTGCTGCAACGGCAAAACCTGACGGGTTATACTTGGTTCAGGTGGATTACCCATCTGAATATCAAATACCAACACAGGATTTAGGCCCCTTGTTTCTAAAATAACTGATTAGATAAATTAGATTATTTAAAAATGAATGAATTAAAAAGATGAATGTAATGAACACTAATGAAACAAGCATAAACAAAGATTATAAAAATCAAGAAGCGAAAAAATCAAATTTACATAATATTAAGCTTCCACCGCACTCAATCGAAGCTGAACAAGCGGTGCTGGGTAGCTTGATGCTTGATAATCAACGTTGGGATGCGGTATCTGAAATGATCACTGAGCGGGATTTTTACTCGCGTCATCATCAATTGATTTTTTCTGAAATGCATACCTTGGTCAGCAAAGGGACACCAATAGATTTAATTACCCTTTCAGAAAGTCTTGAAAGTAAAGACCTATTAGCCGATGTAGGTGGTTTTGCTTATTTAGCGGAGCTTTCTAAAAACACCCCAAGTGCGATTAATGTTGTTGCTTATAGCGATATTATTCGCCAACAAGCCATTTTGCGTGAGCTTATCAGCGCTTCTAACGAAATTGCTGATAACTGTTACGCTACTCAGGGGCGAGATAGCACTGAAATTTTAGACTTTGCAGAAAGTAAAATCTTTCAGATTGCCGAAAGCCGAACGAAACAAGGCGAAGGCCCTAAAAGTATTACCGAAGTATTAGAGGCCACTGTCGCTAAAATTGAAGAGCTGTTCCAACGCCCACATGATGGCGTGACAGGTGTTTCAACGGGTTATATTGATTTAGACAAAAAAACGGCAGGGTTACAGCGTTCCGATTTAATTATCATTGCGGCAAGGCCATCAATGGGTAAAACCACTTTTGCTATGAATTTGTGCGAAAATGCCGCACTAGAACAAGAAAAACCAGTATTAATATTCAGTTTAGAAATGCCTTCAGAACAAATCATGATGCGTATGCTAGCTTCGCTTTCACGTGTTGACCAAACGAAAATTCGAACAGGACAACTGCAAGATGATGATTGGGCAAGAATTTCAAGCACAATGGGACT
Organism: Gilliamella sp. Nev3-1; assembly: GCF_001690435.1. Taxonomy (NCBI): domain Bacteria; kingdom Pseudomonadati; phylum Pseudomonadota; class Gammaproteobacteria; order Orbales; family Orbaceae; genus Gilliamella; species Gilliamella sp. Nev3-1. Next base: position 54,692 of record NZ_LZHN01000018.1, read on the forward strand.
ATTGCTCGAAAAGAAAAATATCTATATTGATGACTCATCAGGTTTAACGCCAATGGAGTTACGCTCAAGAGCAAGACGTATTTATCGTGAACATAAAGGCTTAAGTATGATAATGGTTGATTACTTACAGCTTATGCGTGTACCGAATATTTCTGAAAATCGTACTTTAGAAATTGCTGAAATATCGCGTTCATTAAAAGCCTTGGCTAAAGAATTACAAGTTCCTGTTGTTGCGCTATCTCAGCTTAATCGTAGTTTGGAGCAACGTGCTGATAAAAGACCAGTTAACTCAGACTTACGTGAATCAGGATCGATCGAACAAGATGCCGATGTGATTATGTTTATCTATCGTGATGAGGTTTATAATGAAGCATCTGAACATAAAGGCATTGCAGAAATTATTTTAGGTAAACAGCGTAATGGTCCAATTGGTAAAGTACGATTAAAATTCCAAGGTCAATTTTCGCGTTTTGATAATTATGCTGATTCCAGTAAATATTTTGATGATGAATAACGATTAAACTTAATAAACATTAGGAGCAGCGTAAAAAATATAAAAGATATATTTTACGCTGTTATTTTTTGTTAAAACAACCACTTTAGAAACACGGTTAACGGTGAGTTTTTTTGCTAGCAATAAACTGATAAATTTGAGCAATCAAAAAGATAGTTGCTTGTAAAATAACAATGCAGGCACTGGTTGACGCATTAGCATAATAGCTTATTAAAGTACCCATAACAGTTGAAAATGCCGAAACCAATACGGCAACCATTAACATTCGTTCAAAGCGTTTTGTTAGCGAAAAAGCAATTATGCCTGGAGCGATTAGCATCGCAATCACTAAAATCATTCCAGCCACTTTCAGCGATCCTACAATAGTTAAAGCCAACACACTCAATAAACCATAATGCAGTAGCTTAACGGGCAGCCCAACAACTTTGGCTTGCACAGGATCGAAGCAGTAAAGCATGAGATCACGACGTTTAATAATAACTAAAATTGATACTATAACGGCAATGAAAATAATTTGTTTAAGTTCGTCATAACTCGTACCAAGCACATTACCAAATAAGATATGATTTAAATGTTGTGAAGTATCTACTTTTGAAAAAAGCACTAATCCAAAGGCAAACATGCCTGAAAAGACAATACCCATGACGGTATCTTCTTTTATTCGGCTATTTTCCTTAATGTAACCTGTTGCAACCGAGCAAAACAAGCCCGAAGCAAAAGCGCCTATGATGATGGGAATGCCAGCTAAATAGGCTAGCACAATGCCAGGTAAAACTGCATGCGAAACCGCATCGCCCATTAACGACCAGCCTTTTAACACTAAAAAACAAGATAGTAGGGCACACACAATACCGGTTGCTAACGAAGCGAAAATTGCGCGCTGAATAAGAGGAAGAGTAAGCGGATAATAGATATATTCCCAAAACTCTGTCATACCTGCCTCCTTTTATTTAAACGGCTTTGGTGTATCCTAAAGCGATTCACAATTAACCCTTGCTTTGGTGCAAATAAAAAGGCAGCAATAAAGATTAGCGTTTGCAATGTCACAATAACGCCACCAGTTTCGCCATTTAAAAAGTAACTGATCCAAGCGCCAATAGCACTTGTTATAGCGCCAATTAAAACTGAAATAATCAATAAGTGCGAAAATCGATTAGTCAATAAGTAAGCGGTTGCACCAGGTGTAACAACCATAGCAATTACTAAAATCGCTCCAACTGTTTGTAGTGCTGCAACGGTACAGGCGCTTAAAATGGTAAAAAATAGGATTTTTAACGGTAGTGGTTTTAATCCAATGGATCGGGCATGGGTTTCATCAAAAAAAACCACTAACAAATCTTTCCAAAAAAACAGTAATAAGATAAATGAAATTAAGATAATAATTTGGACTTGCCACATATCATTATCATCAATCCCAAGGATATTTCCAAATATAATGGTTTGAGCATTAACCGAGGTTGGGTTGAGCGAAATAATTAATAATCCAATCGCAAAAAAAGTTGAAAAAATAAAGCCAATAATGGCGTCTTCTTTTAATCGCGTAAAGGCACGAACTAAAGTAATGGCGAGCGCAGCAAGTAAACCAGTAAAAAAGGCGCCAATTGAATAAGGCAAGCACAGTGCATATGCGCCAGCAACACCTGGCACGACAGAATGCGAAAGCGCATCGCCCATCAGTGACCAACCTTTTAACATTAAAAAAGCCGATAAAAAAGCACAGGCAGCACCGACAATACTACTTACCCAAATTGCTTTTAACATAAAACCGTAGGTGAATGGTTCAAGTAACAGTTCCATTTATTATTGCCCTTTTGGTTCATTATCGTGAGGGTCAACCAGCAAATCTCGATGGGGTGAATCATGCTTACCTTCCCCGTAAAAAATTGCAGCACGTTCATCGTCGGTTAAGATCGATACTTTACGAGGATCTTCATCTTCATGCAATTTATCGCCTGACAAGCTAAGATAACGCAATGCACCACCAAAAGTGGTCATTAAATTTTGTGGTGTAAAAGTGGTTTTCGTTGGACCAAAAGCCAAAACAGTTTGGTTAATTAATACCACTTGATCACAAAATTCAGGCACACTACCTAAGTTATGGGTTGAAACTAAAATTAAATGACCTTCTTTACGCAGATCTTTCAAAAGATCAATAATGGCATTTTCAGTTTTAACATCAACGCCAGTAAAAGGCTCGTCTAGCAATAGTACTTTGCCTTGTTGCGCTAAGGCGCGCGCTAAAAAAACGCGTTTTTTTTGTCCGCCAGAAAGTTCGCCAATTTGCCGATGTTTAAAATCCAACATATTAACTTTTTCAAGTGCCATATTGACTTGCTTTTGGTCTTCTTTACTTGGAATACGTAAAAAAGACATATGGCCGTATCGTCCCATCATCACCACGTCAGAAACTAACACAGGAAAATCCCAATCAACTTCTTCGGTTTGTGGCACATAGGCAATAATATTTTGCTTTAAGGCTTGTTTTACGGGGATATCATTAAAAGTTACCTTACCTCGGGTTGGGCGAACCATTCCCATAATACTTTTAAATAAAGTCGACTTGCCACTACCATTAACGCCGACTAAAGCACAGATAGTACCGCCATTTAAGCAAAAACTGGCATCATAAATTGCAGTGTGACCATTATTATAAGTCACGGTGATATCATCAACATTTAAGCAAATTTGAGTCATTATTGTTCGAATCCTTTAGCGATAGTTTCAACAGTCACTTTTAACAAATCAATATAAGTTGGCACGGGACCATTTTGTGTGGAAAGTGAATCAACATATAAAACTCCGCCATATTTAGCGCCAGTCTCTTTACTCACTTGTTTGGCGGGTTTGTCGGAAATGGTGCTTTCACTAAATATAACAGGAATACTATTTTTTCGTACAAGATCGATCAGGTTTTTAACTTGCTTTGGTGTGCCTTGTTGTTCTGCATTAATTGGCCATAAGTAAGCCTCTTTCAAATGATAATCTCTGGCTAAATAACTAAACGCGCCTTCACTTGTCACCAACCAACGTTTGCTTTCAGGGATCTTCGCTAAACGTTCACGCAGTGGGGCATCAAGTGCTTTAATTTTGGCAATATAATTGGCAGCATTTTTATTATAAATTTCTGCATTTTTAGGGTCATATTTAACAAACGCAGCACGAATATTTTCAATATAGGTTAATGCAAGCGTCGGTGACATCCAAGCATGAGGGTTTGGATTCCCTTTATAACTACCTTCTTGAATTGGCATGGGCTCAATGCCCTCAGTGACGATAACTGACGGAACATGTTTTACATCTTCAAAAAAACGCTTAAACCATAGTTCTAAATTTAACCCATTCCATAAAACTAAATCGGCTGAAAGCACTTTGGTAATATCTTGAGGTGTGGGATCGTATTCATGGATTTCAGCCCCTACTTTGGTAATAGATTCAACTATAGCTGCATCCCCAGCGATATTTTGCGCGATATCTTGAATCACAGTAAAGGTGGTAACCGCTTTGAATTTTTTTTCTTCTGCGTGAGCCGATTTAGACAGAGTGAGCAAAGCGATAAATGAAGTTAAAACAACCTTTAATAATGTTGTCTGTTTTTTCGATAACTTGAACTTCATTAGCGACTCCTTGGGATTAACAAATAATAAAATTGTCTAATTTTGTAAAAGTGATTCGTAAATCAAGAGCATTTTTAGTATTTGAATTAGTTGTATTACAAAACAAACATTAATGATAATTATTATCATTAACAAATGGAAGTCAAATTTTTAAAAAATCCACAGTACTTATCGTCATTGATTACTTATAGAACTATATTATTAGTTTATTCTATATAAAACTTAATTAAATAGTAGATACTTCCATCTATTTAAATAATAGCTAGAGCAAAAGATATAATTGATTAAATCACAACAATGTTGCTTTATTGAACATATCGAAAGGTATATTATTAAAAGAACCTTTGTTGTTATACCTTACCTTATTTTTAAAATCAAGCGAGGGGTTAGTATGAAATTACGTAAAGTGATGATTATCGGTGTGGGGAATGTGGGCTCAACCACTGCTTATACCTTTGTTAACCGAGGCATTTGTGAAGAAATTGCGCTTGTTGATCTCAATAAAGAGTTAGCCTATGGGCATGCGCAAGATTTGTTAGATGCTGCGGCTTATCGACAAAATATGGTTAAAGTGAGTTTGCGTGAATCAACGGATTGTGCTGATATTGATATCGCAATTATTACTGTTACATCAGGCATTGCGCAAAAAAGTCGATCCGAAGAACTCGCTGGCACCTCCAAAATTGTTGCCAGTATCGTGCCTAATATGATGAAAAACGGCTTTAAAGGTATTTTTGTCATTGCGACTAACCCTTGTGATGCCATAACCTATCAAGTTTGGAAACTCTCTGGCTTACCACGCCACCGCGTGATTGGCACTGGGGTGTGGCTTGATACGGTGCGATTGCGTCGCTTATTGGGCGAACAAATGGATATTGGTCCGCAAAGCATCGACGCATTTATTGTTGGTGAACATGGTGATTCACAATTTCCGGTCTGGTCACATTCATCCGTTTATGGAATAAACCTTAATCATCTAGAAAAAAATAAAATTGATTTTGCAGCAATAGGAACGCAAGCAAGAAAAATGGGGTTTGAAATTGCTAACCGAAAGCACTGTACTGAATATGGTATTGCTAGCACCATCACCGAAATTTGCCAGCACATATTCACTAATAGCCACCGTGCATTAGCACTTAGCTGTGTTTTAAATGGAGAATATGGTTATAAAAATGTCGCTATTGGTGTGCCTGCTATTTTAGATCAGCATGGAATAAAAAAAGTCATTGAACTTGATTTTACTGACAACGAAAAACAACTCTTTGAAAAAAGTATCAATATTGTAAAAGGGTATATTGATCATATCAAATTACCGTAGCAGCACTTATTTTTATTATTGCTCAATTAGAGTACTTGCTTATCGTCATCCATTCGTAGCGAAATTCTCATTCACGCCACGAATAGGAGGGAATTGTGATCATAAAATAAATAGATTTAGATCATAATGACTAATCTTTTAAGATGATGTTAAGTTGGTTTTCAAGTTTGTAGTATTCAGCATCACTTAAAAAGTGATAATGAGTATTTCTAATATAGTGAGCAATCTTTTTATAGGTATCCAGGTTTTCGGATACTGGATAACAAGCAATATAATCATTAAACGCTGCAACATCAGCAATATCTGCAAGCTGTGTTTTTATAAGTTGGTTTAAATAGTTTTTAAGGTCAAGGGTTTGGCAGTTTGGCGCATGTTCTTCTCGCCAAAATTGATTGTTTTTAAACTGGTAAGTTAAATTTATATCTTTTTCACGATGATAATTATTATCCTTAACATCAATAAAATACGGCAATGAATAATGGCTTTTTATATAGACATGAAATAAATTATCGAGAGCTAAAGCCGAATACAAAAACATATGATCTTCATGCCCAGTTTTCCCAGTTAAAATAAGCTCATCTAAATATTTTCCATTTTCATCAAAAGCATTTAATATAGTCAAATCTTCCATAATTCCTTCACCTTCACTATCAAAGGTAAAGCGATAGATCACAAATCGAATATTATCAATTTCAAAGCGTCCAATAGCGGTAAGCTTTTCTAAAGTAAAATAACGTCGTTCCTTATCAGAAGAATTATCATAATAACGATAATCTTCGTCATTAAAATGAAAAAACTTGCTATCTACAAATTTATCTTTCGCCAAAGCATGAGTATCAAATGGTAAGGTTAAGATGGGTAAACTTTGGTAAAAATCATCAAAAGTATCAAAGTGCTCTCTATGTTTATATTGAGATGATGCTTTTTGGGTATCGGCTAAAGAATAATGAGCATTAAACCAGTTAAATAACAATAGTGCTAATAACAATATTAATTTTTGCATGGCAAACGGTTTTCCAAGTTAATTTTTTTACCCGCAGGATATTACACGGTTTTTCTTATTTTAATATTGATTATATCAATGACTTGCATAATATAGCGTTAATAAAAGCAATTGCAAGCAGTGTATAACGTATAACCATTGATTGACATTGGGCAAGTGGTGCTTTCAATGTAAGCAGCATATTATGGTAAGCCTAGCGGAAAGTGGTGTTGATTCTCGCTGGAATGATGGCAATGGGTATTCCATATGTACCTAACCCTAACGTTGAGTATTGATAAAATACCCTAAGTTTGCAAAAAGTAATATAAAGTGAGTTTAAGTCAAGCAAGTAAAGCATCCTGTAGTAAGGTGGCGATTGAATTATGCTCCTTTAGTTAAAGGCTTTTGTAATAGCAATAAAAACGATTTTTAATCAAGAAGTTAACTTTAGTACTATGGATAAAAATCACGTTAAAAACACCAAGAAAAAATTCAATAAAATCAATGGGTTTTCTGAACTGTTTTTAAATACAAAAATATGCTTATTTCTAAAGCGTCTAACCTTTATAAATCTTAGCAAAAAAGTAGCGGTGCTATTAATTAACATTAAGCAAGTAAAAAGCTGCTAGCCGCTATATAGCAATTATTTCGATAAATTATATGACCCATATCACATAAATTATAAAAAAAGATTTGTTGGATACTAAATCAATATAATATCTATTGAATAGGTAAAGAAAAGGAAGGAATATTGTTATGAATAAAAGTAAATTAAAATTTGCCGCGATTATAAGTGGTATAATGCTCAGTACTTCAACGGCTTTTGCTGCACTTGATGATGTAAAACAATTAAAGATGATTAGCTATAATGCCTATAATGGCATGCAATTAGATCAATCAGAAGGAAAACAAAAGTTTATTCAATGGGCAAAAGCACAAGATGCCGATATTATTGCTTGGCAAGAAATGAATTTTTTTACTCGTGAAAAGCTTGAGAAATTTGCTGCCAGTTATGGACATAAATATGCTGTATTATTGAAAGAATCCCCCAAGGATGCTGCATTTTTCCCTGTTGCAATTACATCAAAATACCCAATTATTAATGTAAATAAAGTGATTGATAATATGTGGCATGGTGCTTTATATGCTGATATTGGCAAATATCATTTTGTTGTTACGCATATGAACCCATTTTGGACAGCAAAAAGAATAGATGAAATAAATCTTATTATTGATTCAATAAAATATAGCCATGATCCTCATGGCAAATGGATTATAGCGGGAGATTTAAATTCATTTTCACCTGCGGATAAAACCGAATATGACAAAAGTAATTTGCTTGAAGATATAAAAGAAAAACAAAAAAAGCGCCCAATTTTAGAAAACCTAGTTGATGGTCAGTTAAGTTATACCGTTCAGCAAAATCTTTTAGATGCTGGGTTTATTGATGCTTTGAAGTTAAAAAATAAAAATTTTGTTGCTACCGCGCCAACTAAAGTGTTTTATGATCAAGCATCAACACCATTACGCTATGATTATATTTATATTTCACCAATGCTTAAAAATGATGTCATGGATGTAAAAGTGTTAAAAGATGAGTTTACCGATAACTATTCTGATCACTACCCAGTACAAATGATTATAAAAAATAATTAGTTTTACATTAACCTTAACATAAAACTTTTTAATATAGTGCCGTTTTTTAGCTATCTTATTTTTGCTTATTGAACAATAACGAGCTTAGTTGTTTTGCCTTTATTTTAGCGAATAGCTTTGGCTAAATCACTATCCGACCTGATGGGGGGATAGTGATTATTGATTTTAATCTTGATTGATCAAAAATAGCTTAAGTGATGGATTATGCGTTTCGTTGTGAAAGCCATAACCCAGCTCGGCTAGGTGTTGATTGAATTGGTTAATGGTTGATTCGTCGATTTCGAATGCAGCAAGCACACGTCCGTAATCGGTGCCATGGCTACGATAATGGAACATTGAGATATTCCAATTGGTACCTAGCATTTGTAAAAATTTAAGTAATGCACCTTGTGATTCTGGAAATTCAAAACTGTAAACTTGCTCTTGAATAGGCTTGCAAGGTTTGCCACCAATCATGTAGCGCACATGTAGTTTTGCCATCTCATCTTCGGTTAAATCTACAACGGCATAATTTGCTGCAGTTAATTCTTGTATGATTTCGTCCTTTTCATTGCTTTGGGCAATTTTTACACCAACAAAAACACAAGCCGATTGGTCATCGTGATAGCGGTAATTAAATTCGGTTACCACCCGCCCACCTAGTAATTGGCAAAATTTTAAAAAACTGCCTTTCTTTTCGGGAATGGTGACTGCGAAAAGCGCTTCTCGTTTTTCACCTAGCTCACAACGCTCTGATACATAACGTAAATTGTGGAAGTTTAAATTAGCACCAGATAGTATATGCGCAAGGTTTTCACCACAGATGTTATGTTGATCTACATATTTTTTTAAACCAGCAAGAGCCACAGCGCCAGAGGGCTCGGCGATTGCCCGCACGTCATCAAATAAGTCTTTAACAGCAGCGCAAATTTCATCACTATCAACGGTGATGATGTCATCAATATATTGTTGACAAAGTCTAAATGTTTCATCGCCAATTCGTTTAACAGCGACACCTTCAGCAAATAGCCCAACACGTCTTAAATCAACGGGCTTACCTGCATCAAGTGCGGCCTTTAAGCAAGCGGCATCGGCTGGCTCAACGGCGATGACTTTTATTGTTGGCATGATTTGTTTAATTAATACCGCAATACCAGCAGCAAGCCCTCCACCGCCAACAGGTACAAAGATGCGATCAAGTTTAGCATTTTGTTGTAATAACTCCATGGCTATACTGCCTTGTCCTGCAATGACGAGTGGATGATCAAATGGTGGAATAAAAATGCGGTTTTGTTGGTTGGCAAGCTCCATTGCTTTGGTTTTGGCTTCGTCAAAATTGGCACCATAAAGGAGTACTTCACCACCAAAACTTTTAACGGCCTCGACTTTTATATCGGCGGTGGTTAATGGCATTACGATTAATGAATTTATACCAAGCTTACTTGCCGAAAATGCAACGCCTTGAGCATGATTACCTGCTGATGCAGCAATAACACCGCATTGGCGTTCTTCTTCGCTCAGGCTAGCTATCATGGCTTGGGCGCCACGAATTTTAAAGCTGTGGACTAATTGGCGATCTTCTCGTTTTACAAAAATTTGGTTTTTTAATCTGGTTGAGATTTTTTCCATTTTTTCAAGAGGCGTGACATCGGCCACATCGTATACGGCGCTACATAGTGTTGCTTTTAAGTAATCGGCACCAGTGAGCTTGTTGTTGTGTTGTTTCATATTAACCCCCTAGTTTGCTTTTATCACGAACAGCGCCTTTATCGGCACTCGTCGCTAAACTGGCGTAAGCTTTAAGCGCGTATGATACATAGCGATTGCGGTTATGCGGAGTAAAGGCTTTGTCGCCACGGGCAAGTTCGGCTACGCGACGGCGCTCAAGTTCATCAGCAGGCACATCTAATACTAATTTGCGATTTGGGATATCAATATCAATCATGTCGCCATCTCGTACCAGAGCGATTAATCCACCATTTGCCGCTTCTGGCGAGATATGACCAATGGATAAGCCCGATGAACCACCCGAAAATCTGCCATCGGTAATTAGTGCACAGGATTTGCCAAGCCCCATTGATTTTAAGTAGCTTGTTGGGTAGAGCATTTCTTGCATACCAGGTCCCCCTTTTGGACCTTCGTAAATAATGACAACCACATCGCCAGCTACGACTTTGCCACCTAAAATCGCATCGACGGCGTCTTCTTGGCTTTCAAACACTTTTGCTGGTCCTTTAAAAATGAGATTTTCAGCGGCAACCCCTGCGGTTTTTACAATAGCGCCATCAAGCGCAACGTTACCATAGAGTGTGGCAAGCCCGCCATCTTGGCTATAGGCATGCGCTTTGTTACGAATGCAACCATTTTGGCGATCATCATCAAGCGTATCCCAGTAGCAATCTTGTGAAAATGCTTTGGTGGTTCGAATGCCAGCAGGTCCACTACGATACATTTTTTTTATGGATTCATCGGTGGTTTGTGTGATGTCATATTTAGCAAAAGTTTCCTCTAACGAAAGCCCAAGTACATTATGAACATTACGGTTGAGTAACCCGGCTTTGTTTAATTCTGACATAATAGCTACAACGCCACCCGCACGGTGCACATCTTCCATATGATATAATTGCGTGCTTGGTGCCACTTTACATAAGTGAGGGACTTTGCGTGATAGTCTGTCAATGTCAGACATGGTAAAGTCAATTTCGCCTTCTTGCGCAGTTGCCAATAAATGTAATACTGTATTGGTTGAACCGCCCATGGCTATGTCAAGTGACATGGCGTTTTCGTATGCGGCTTTGGTGGCAATGGAACGAGGAAGATAAGATTCATCATCTTGTTCATAATAACGTTTGGTGATTTCAACAATACGTTTAGCTGCGTTTAAAAAGAGTTGCTCACGTTGTTTGTGTGTCGCAACCAGCGAGCCATTACCAGGTAGTGAAAGCCCTAAAGCTTCGGTTAAGCAGTTCATGGAATTGGCGGTAAACATGCCGGAGCAAGAGCCACAGGTAGGGCAGGCTGACTCTTCAATGGCTTTGCTATCCTCATCGCTAACATTGGGATTGGCACTTTGGATCATGGCATCGACTAAGTCTAATTTGATGATTTGGTCAGATAATTTGGTTTTACCAGCCTCCATTGGTCCACCTGATACAAATACCGTTGGAATATTTAAGCGAAGTGAGGCCATTAACATACCCGGCGTGATTTTGTCGCAGTTTGAAATGCAGATCATGGCGTCAGCACAATGTGCGTTAACCATATATTCCACTGAATCAGCAATCAGTTCCCGTGATGGTAAGGAGTAAAGCATCCCACCATGCCCCATAGCGATGCCATCATCAACGGCAATAGTATTAAATTCTTTGGCAATGCCACCAGATGCTTCAATTTGCTTGGCGACCAGTTGTCCAATATCTTTTAAATGGACATGCCCAGGTACAAATTGTGTGAATGAGTTAACCACCGCAATGATGGGTTTACCAAAGTCTTCATTTTTAACGCCAGTTGCACGCCATAATGCGCGGGCGCCAGCCATATTTCGACCTTCGACCGAGGTTGCTGAACGATATTTAGGCATTTCTTGCTCCCAATTTTTATGCAAGTAACCGTGTGTAACGGTTTATAGTTCTTTAAAATCTATCATCAAGTTAACAGCTATCCGCCAAATGAATTGGCGGATTTTGTTTTTATAGTTTATTTAATTGGATCTAACCAACCGTATTTATCTTCAGTGCTACCATTAAATAACCCAAAAAATGCTTGTTGAATTTGTTTGGTAATTGGACCACAACGACCAATGCCAATTTGAATGCGGTCAACACTGCGCACAGGGGTGATTTCGGCAGCAGTACCTGTCATAAACACTTCGTCGGCTAGATAAAGTGATTCACGTGATAGTATTTGTTCGCGAACTTCAATACCAATATCACGTGCTAGCGTTAATACCGCGTCGCGCGTAATACCCGGTAGTGCTGAAGATGATAAAACAGGCGTATATAAAATACCGTCTTTAATAATAAATAGGTTTTCACCAGCCCCCTCAGATAAGTGACCATGCACATCTAATGCAATACCTTCTTGGAAGCCATTAGCGCGCGCTTCTGAGCCGATTAATAATGATGATAAATAGTTACCACCTGCTTTAGCGGCTGCTGGAATGGTATTTGATGCAACACGATTCCAAGAAGATACCATAGCATCAATACCTTGATCTAATGCTTCTTCACCTAAATAGGCGCCCCATGGAAATGCGGCAATCATAACATCAGTTTTATAGCCAGCAGGTGGGTTAACGCCCATGCCTACATCACCAATAAATACGAGTGGGCGAATGTAAGCGCTTTCTAAATTGTTTTTCTTGATGACTTGGCGAGTCGCTTCCATGATTTCTTCAAGTGAATAAGGAACAGGAAAACGATAAATTTTGGCTGAATTTAATAATCTTTGTGCGTGTTCTTTATGACGAAATATTGCAGGTCCTTTATGTGTATTATAACAACGAACACCTTCAAATACCGATGTACCATAATGTAAGGCATGCGACATCACATGTACTTTGGCGTCTGCCCATGGAACCATTTCACCATTTAACCAAATATAATCAGATTTTGTTGTCGAACTCATTGTGTTTTCCTCTTCAATTTTACTATTTGATAAGCATGTATTTTGCTTTAGATATTTTTGCTTTAACGGTCAAGCATTATACTATACTTTTTTGTTTATTTAACGGCTAAAATGTTTGCTACTTTATTTTAACTTATTGTTTAGTAATAAGTTGTTGTTGAAAGCTTTTATTCAATCGTTATCACATCCTCTAATTTTTCGACTTGCTTTTGTAATGTCGAAAGCCATCTTTCAGTTGTTAAAGTGATGTTTAGAATCAATAGGTTATTTTCAATAGTTTGCATTTGCATTGATGTAATGTGCCCACCACGATGACGGAGCACCCGTAATATACGCTCAAGCGATCCCAATTTGTCATAAGCTTTTATGGTCAATTGATGTTGTATTTGTTCGTTCATCACTTACTCCTTACCACTTTTATCTAACATGTTTTCGTTAGCCGCTCCTGGTGGTACTAAAGGCCATACGTTTTCTAATTCGTCTATGCATACATGCAAAAGGTAAGCACCGGTTGAATTGAACAAGTTATCAAGTGCTGTATTGATTTGTGATTTTTTACTGATACTTTGCCCCGGTATGTCAAACGCTTTGGCTAACATTAAAAAGTCTGGATTGTCTGATAAATTGGTTTCACTATATCTTTCGTTAAAAAATAACTCTTGCCACTGGCGAACCATGCCTAAGCGTTGGTTATCAATTAATACAATTTTTATTGGTAATTTTTTACGTTTAATCGTGGTTAATTCTTGGACATTCATCATAAAAGATCCATCACCTGATACGCAAATCACACAATCAGTTGGTCTTGCCATTTGTGCGCCAACTGCCGCAGGTAAACCAAAGCCCATTGTGCCAAGCCCACTTGATGTAATAAAGTTTTGTGGATGATTAAAACGCATATGCTGGGCTGTCCACATTTGGTGTTGCCCAACATCTGTTGTGATAATGGTGTTGGCCAATTTACGTTCCGAAATCATTTTTAATAATGTTGGGGCGTAAATAGCTTCACCTGGGTGATCGTAACGAGTTGGGTGTTGAGCTTTTAGTTCTTCAATCTTTTGGTGCCAAGCCTGTATCGATACGCTTTGATTAAGCAATGGTAATACCTGCTTTATGTCACCTTGTAATCCTAAGTGGCTTTGGCGTAATTTATTGATTTCGGCTTGATCAATATCGATATGAAGCACTTTAGCATGCCGCGCAAATTCATTAAGATTACCAGTCACCCTGTCATCAAATCGAACGCCTAGGGCAATTAATAAATCGCACTCTTGCACTGCTAAGTTCGCCGCTTTAGCTCCGTGCATACCAATTAATCCTAAATAATAAGGATTATTAATATCCGCAACACCAAGCCCTTTTAATGTTGATACACTTGGGATTTGTGTAAACGTCATAAAGTCTCTTAGCTCAGATATTGCACCAGACAGCCCAACACCGCCACCAATGTAAAGTACTGGCTTTTTGGCTTGGACAATCATTTCTTTAGCGTGTTTTATATCACTAGGCCAGATTGGGTATAGTTGAGTTTTATCTTGAGTGGTTTTTAATGAGTATGGTGTTAAATATTGTTGATAGTCAAGGTTGGCAAGCTGTATATCTTTGGGAATATCAATCAATATTGGCCCAGGCCTGCCTGAGCAGGCTAAATTAAACGCCTGTTCTAAGGTATTTGGTAAGTCTTTGGCGTCGTCAATTAAGTAACTGTGCTTGGTGCAGGCTAGCGATAATCCTAAAACATCAACTTCTTGAAAGGCATCGGTGCCAATTAATTTGGTCGGTACTTGTCCTGTTATAGCAACAACAGGAACCGAATCAATTAAGGCATCAGCAAGGCCTGTAATGATGTTAGTTGCACCAGGTCCCGATGTAGCGATGCAAACCCCGATTTTGCCAGTTGCACGCGCATAGCCAATGGCGGCCATAGCAGCTCCTTGCTCATGCCGACACAGTACATGTTCAATGCCGCCATCATAAAGTGCATCGTAAAGAGGCATAATTTGTCCACCAGGATACCCAAAAACGGTGGTTACGCCTTTTTCTTTTAAGGTTTTTACTATCCACTGTGTTCCTAACATTTATTCCTCACTTGTGCTTTTTTTGTTCAGTTGTTATTCATAAAAAAACCCCCGCTTTTGGGGAGCGGGGGTTTTTGAGTTATGTACGAACATATTTTTAATTCAAAAAACGCCCCCGCGTTGGAATAATGACCACGCTGACAATAATAATGTTGATGAGGACGAGTTTGAGTGAAAATTTCATAATGTTGTATAATTAACTTTTTTGGTCATTTTTAAAAACTATTTCTAACAAAATACTCGTTTTAAAAAAAAGTGCAACAGTTTTTTTAGCTTTTGTAATATGAAATGAAGAATTGATAAAAAAGTTTCAGTATTGAAAACAGCGATAGAGTAAAAGCGCTAAAAACATTTTCTTGATGGTGTTAACTATTGCTACGATATTAATTATAATAAAATCATTATAATTTAATTTAAATCAATTTGTTATCAATAAAAATAATTTGCTGTACTAAGCCTGTTATCACTAGCTTAATATATCGTAATTTGCTACACTTAATCAGGTGCAAGATTATGCAGCATTTATGGCTTTGGTATTAATGCTTTTATTGACCTCCACCAAGCCAATCATGGAAAGTCACCTTTTATCATTTAGTCGCCTAAAATTTTTATTCATTTAGTTTTTATGCATTTTGTTTTTATGCATTTAGTTTAAAAGTTTGGAGCAATGATATTGAGAAATACTATTAAGCTTTAAGAAATAAATATTCTAATTTTTTAGTATCGGTAAATATAATTTATTGAATTAGTTAGGTATTTTAAAGATATAAAATATGCTTAGCAATAGGATTTTGTGATCATTAATTAATTTTATTTAAGTTATATTGAATTTGTTTTCAAATACATGGTTAACTTAGGAGAAAATTATGAGCAAACACATCTATAATCCACTTACCAAATATCATCATACTAATTTCCCAAAACAAACACAGGCTGCCCCAGCTTTACAGTGCGAAATGACCCCAACTCCAGATTGTGGCGAAAAAAGTTATCAAGGTCACGGGCGCTTAGAGGGACGTAAGATACTTGTTACTGGTGGCGATTCAGGTATTGGTCGTGCAGCGGCAATTGCTTATGCTAAAGAAGGCGCTGATGTGGCAATAAACTACCTTCCAATTGAGCAAAAAGATGCAGAAGAAGTCGCCAAAGTTATTCAAGCATCTGGACGTAAAGCGGTGCTAATTCCTGGTGATTTAAGCGATGAAGCTTTTTGCAAAAAATTAGTTGATGAAGCGCACCATCAATTAGGTGGATTAGATAATTTAACCTTGGTTGCGGGTAAGCAAACTGCGGTTGAAGATATTATGGATCTCACAACTGAGCAAATTAAGAAAACCTTTGAAATTAATGTGTTTTCGCTTTTTTGGGTTACTAAAGCGGCGTTGGGTTATTTAAAACCAGGTTCAACAATTATTACTACTTCGTCCGTTCAAGCTTATCAGCCGAGTGGTAATTTATTAGATTATGCCGCCACCAAAACGGCCATTATCGCTTTTACTCGTGGTTTAGCTAAGCAATTAGCGCATAAGGGCATTCGTGTAAATAGCGTGGCACCAGGGCCTGTCTGGACTCCATTACAAATTTGTGGTGGTCAACCAAGTGATGTCATTCCAGAGTTTGGTCAACAAACCCCATTACAAAGAGCAGGTCAGCCAGTTGAACTTGCTGGTGTTTATGTACATTTAGCATCGGAAGAGTCAAGTTATACCACTGGCGAAACCTATGGCGTTACAGGTGGTATGCATATTAACTAATTGATATTTTTTACTGCAAAAGGGCGGACTTAAGTCCTTTTGCTATTAATGCTATATAATTAATGATTTAAAATCAACAGACTATTATGTATAAAATCATTATAGTCACAATATAAAAATAGAAAACCAAAAGGGAAATAAAATGAAAATTTTAAAAGTGATTACGCTAGCAATGTTAGGCTTTTTTTTAGTTAATTGTGATAATTCAAACTCAACAACTGATGATGTTAAACAAAAAAGTGAGCAAACAGGCTCAGAAATGAGTGATAAGGCAGGGCAATTAGGCAGTGAAATGAGTGATAAAGCTGGGCAATTAGGTAGTGAAATTAGTGATAAAGCTAGTAAATTAGGTTCGCAAATTGAAGAGAAAGCCGAGCAATTAAGCTCACAAGTTAGTGATAAGACCAGCCAATTAAGTTCAAAAGTAAGCGAGCAAGCTAAGCAAGTTAGTTCAGCAGTTATTGATAAAGCTCAAGATTTGTATGAACAAACAAAATCTGAAAAAGATGATATGCTCAATAAGGTAAGAGACGGTCATTATGGCGTTGCTCAAGATTTAATGCTTAAAGCGATCAAAACAAAATTACCGGCCACTATTGATACAAGTACCACTTTAGTTGATGTATCAGCTGAGAATAATACCATTAATTATAAATATAATGTGAATAATATCACTAAGGATGCATTACAAAATGAAAGCAATCAAAAAGAGGTAAAAAATAACTTAATTGAGTTTTATTGTGGTGATAGTGCAAGTATGAAGACACTACGATTAGTCTTTCCACGAGGCGCTAACCATAATTACTATATCAATAATGATAAAGTTTTTTCAGTAGATGTAAAACCAAGTGATTGTGAAGATGATTAAATATACTCTGATTAAATAAAAATATAGTAAAAATTGATACATCATAAAAGGGCTAACCAAGCCCTTTTTAAAATTCTTCACTAATTTCAAGATAATTCAGAATATAGCAAAAATAGCGCGCTAACAGGCGGCTATGGTAGAGTTGAAAAGCAGTATTATCTTAATCTTAATAACGTATTTATAGCATTTATAGTGACGAGTATTGTCTAATATTTTGACAAGAATCAATCACTCAAAAAAGTGAGTATTATGGATGATATGAGCAACTATCAATAGATTGCATTCTTTAGCTATGCATGGGGGAGTTCATCTGTTGCGTTATATCTGCTTTTATTCATTTATTATTTAATTTATTTTAGAATAAAAAAATCCAGTAATTTGATACTGGATTTGTAATTGTTTTAATATTTTTATAAGTTAATCAGTTAATTAACTGGGTAAAAATCATTTGTAACACCGCTGTTATCGTCACTTTCGTGATCGTGGCTACTTGATCCTGGTATCGCTCTAGAGCGTTCGATAGGCACATAACTACCGCTTGGTGTTTCAACTTGGCATTCCCCCAAAAAGATAGAATATTTGGTGTTGGCATGCATACTTTCACCTCTAAAATAGCAATGAGTTGCATTGTATAAATCAGTTCGGCAAAGCACAGCAATGGTTAACCAAACAATGAGTACAGCTAAAGATACCCATTTTAATTGTTTCCATATTAAAGACCAAAATCCAATTCCTCTAAAACGGCAGTAGCCTAAAATAAGTAATAGCGTTGCAATAAATCCTAAAAATTCGTATAACCAAAATAGCCACATAGTTGTCTCCCCACACTTTAGTGTGGTTGTTATTTTATACTAACTTTTCTTATACATCTATACACTTGCAATGATGTTTATTGTTACATCCATGATCCGTTACGGATGATACCAACAGCAAGTCCTTCAATGGCAAAGTTTTGTTGTTCTAAATCAACTTCAATTGGTGAAAACTCTTCATTTTCGGCAATTAAACGGACATGCTTACCTTTGCAAGATAAACGTTTAACGGTGACTTCGTCATCAATGCGAGCAACAACGATTTGACCATTTTTAACGTCTTGAGTTTTGTGTACAGCTAACAAGTCACCATCTAATATTCCGATATCTTTCATTGACATGCCATGCACTCTTAATAAAAAGTCGGCATGAGGTTTAAACAGTGAAGGATCGACTTGGTAATGGCTTTCGATATGCTCTTGCGCTAGTATTGGTGATCCTGCGGCAACTTGACCAATAAGCGGTAAACCTTCAAAATCATTTTGTTCAACAGGACTTTCAAGCAAAAGGCGGATACCTCGTGAAGATCCTGCAATCATTTCAATAGCTCCTTTTTTAGCTAAAGCTTTAAGGTGTTCTTCGGCCGCATTAGCGGATCGAAACCCTAATTTTTTAGCGATTTCGGCACGCGTTGGTGGCATACCTGTGGTTTGAATGTTGTCTTTTATTAGATCATAAATTTGTTGCTGACGTGCGGTTAGTGGCCTCATTATTTTTTCCTGTTTTTATATACAGATATATGTAATTATATACAGCTAGTGATATAAAACAACTGTTTTATTTAATTTATTTTATAATCGTGGATAAATTTTTCGAATTATAGCTATTATGTGCTATTTGGGTGAATAATTTTGTTAATTGAATTATTAACTCAAGCTTATGGTTTGAGTTACATAATCAATCTACTTGTATGCTATAATAACTTAATATTTTTGTTGGATTGGAATTGACTTTATGCCTTATGTTGTTGCTTTAAGTGGCGGTATTGCCAGTGGTAAAAGTACTATTGCCAATTTGTTTGCCAAATTAGGTGTGCCTGTTATCGATGCAGACATTATTGCAAGGCAAGTTGTGCAAGTTGGTAGCGATGCGCTTAACCAAATTGTTAAGCACTTTAGCCAAGAAATTTTGCTTGCCAATGGCGAACTCGATCGCAGTCAGTTACGTGAGATTATTTTTAATAATGATCATGAACGCCTTTGGCTTAATCATTTACTGCACCCCATAATTCAACAAGAAACTCAAAAACAAATTGCTAGGCAAAATTCAACATATGTTATTTGGGTTGTGCCACTATTGATTGAAAACAATTTACACACATTAGCAGACCGCGTATTAATAATCGATGCCCCAATCTCGTTACAATTGGCGCGATTAATAGAAAGGGATAATATTAGTCAATCACTAGCTAAAAAGATGATAGGATCGCAAGTATCTTTGCAAAAACGCTTATCTTATGCTGATGATATCATCGTTAATGATGATAATTTTACGTCGCTAACTGTGCAAGTTGATCAATTGCATCAACAATATTTACATAACTTTAATGGTAAGATTTAGATAGATGAATGACATTATTTTTGAACATCCATTAAATGAAAAAATGCGTACTTGGCTCCGTATTGAATTTTTATTAAATCAATTAAATACACATTGTCATTTTGATCAGAATAACGCATTGCTTTTTTTTCATGCATTGTCCGAACTGTTAGAAATTATTGAGCGTAATGATGTTAAAGGCGATTTGACTAAAGAACTTGAATCGCAAAAACAAAAGTTAACTTTGTGGCTAACTTTTGATTGTGTTGATCATGATCTCATTAATGAATTGATCCACCAGTTTGATTGTTTTTCAGCTAAATTTAATGAGATAGGACGCTTGGGACAGCCATTAAGAGATGATCGTTTTATTACTGCTATTCGCCAACGTTTGATGATTCCAGGTGGGTGTTGTAGTTTTGATTTGCCTTCGTTCCATTTGTGGCTCAAAATTTCACAAGAAAAGCGCGATATTCAAGTTAAAAGTTGGTTAGAGCACTTGTCAACGCTGGATAAATCTCTAACATGCTATATGCAACTAATTAGGCAAATGGGCGAATTTAAGCGATTTGTTTGTTTTAACAATTTTTTTCAAGAGACTAATGGTGATGTAAACTTGGTTCGGATTCGAATTTCGTTAGATAAAAATGTGTATCCACAAGTATCAGGTCATATGTCGCGCTTTAGTATTCGTTTTTTATCGCTAGATGTTTGCGATAACGTCAACACCGATGAGCTTGAATTTGAATTAGCTTGCTGTTAGTACTATTAAATACTGATTATTGAAAAAGAAAGAGTCGAAATGAATAAAAATACAGCTATATTTGTTAATTGCCCAACTTGTCAAAAAAAAGTGGAATGGAATAATGATAGTCTTTATCGCCCATTTTGCAGTAAACGCTGCCAGCTTATTGATTTAGGCGATTGGGCAACCGAAGAACATCGTATTGCCGATAAAGACATCACCGAACAAGATCTTTGGAGTGAAGAAGATCTTACCAATTTTGCAGGTAAACATTGATGAAGATTTTAGGTATTGAAACCTCGTGCGATGAAACTGGTATTGCCATTTATGATGATGCCAATGGTTTGCTTGCAAACCAGCTTTATTCGCAAATTAAGTTACATGCTGATTATGGTGGTGTAGTGCCTGAGCTTGCATCACGCGATCATATTCGTAAAACCGTACCCTTAATTCAAGCGGCATTAAAAGAAGCAAATTTGCTGCCAGCAGATATTGATGGTGTGGCTTATACAGCAGGTCCAGGCTTAATTGGTGCTTTAATGGTTGGTGCATCGATTGGGCGTTCGCTGGCTTATGCTTGGGACGTCCCCGCAGTTGCAGTCCATCATATGGAGGGGCATTTGTTAGCTCCTATGCTTGAAGATAATCCACCCGAATTTCCCTTTGTGGCATTATTAGTTTCGGGCGGACATACACAGCTTATTAGCGTTACAGGTATTGGTCAATATGAACTTATTGGTGAATCTATTGACGATGCAGCAGGAGAAGCTTTTGATAAAACAGCAAAATTGCTTGGTTTAGATTATCCCGGAGGAGCCAAATTGTCGAAATTAGCTGAGCAGGGTAATGGGAATCGGTTCCATTTTCCTCGGCCAATGACCGATCGTCCTGGGCTGGATTTTAGTTTTTCAGGTCTTAAAACAGCCGCTGCCAATATCATTCATCAACATAGTGATAATCATATGATTGATACGCAAACTCAAGCCGATATTGCTAGAGCCTTTGAAGATGCTTTGGTTGATACGTTAGTGATTAAATCGCGGCGAGCTCTTGATCAAACTGGATTTAAAAATTTAGTGATAGCTGGTGGAGTAAGCGCCAATCAAACACTGCGTAATAGGTTAACTGAGCTGATGCGTCAGCGTAAAGGACAAGTTTATTATCCACGACTCGAATTTTGTACCGATAATGGGGCTATGATTGCCTATGCGGGTATGATTCATTTAAAAGCGAGGCAGTATTCAGATTTAGCAATCAATGTTAGACCAAGGTGGCCAATTAGCGAGCTTAATGCTGGTTAACCGATATTTTGATTTAAAAACATGTTGATTAAAACAAAAGTAAAAAAATGCGGGACTCAGTTCCCGCTTTTTTAGCCTATATAGTTAAATCAATGATATTAATTAACAGTATTGGAGCTAGACGATTCTTCTTGTTTTTCGCAATCTGTGTTTTCGTTAGCTAATTTTTGAATATTGTGATTAATGTTAAATAGTACACAAATCAATTCAAAACCAATACGAGTTAAAATAAAGCCTACAATCAAGTTAATAATGCTAGTAAAAAAAGCAACTAAACCCATAGTGAAACTATGAGGAAATGCAGCAAAACTATCTAATATCATAGCGAGCGCATTAATGCCAATAAGAACTGATGCGATCCAATACGCGATAGTGATAAAAGAAGGTGTTAACATTTTATTAAAGAAGAAAAAATCTTTAATGGTAAGATCTTTAAAATCTATTTTTTTATATTTGCGTATAAAGTGATAAATTCTTGAAAGCGGTAAAGCGCAACAATTATAACATAAAATTATTTTGAGATTAACTTATGAAAACTTATATTCCGGGCAAAGATGCTGCCCTTGAAGATTCCATTAACTATTTTCAGCAACAATTAGCAAAATATGATTTAGACGTGAAAGAAGCTTCTTGGCTCAATCCTGTGCCCAATGTGTGGTCAGTACATATTCAAAATACAAAGTGCCCACTCTGTTTTGCTAATGGTAAAGGAGCAAGTAAAAAAGCGGCGTTAGCATCGGCCTTGGGAGAGTATTTTGAGCGATTATCAACCAATTACTTTTTTTCAGATTTTTATTTAGGTAAAAAGGCTGCAAATGCTGATTTTGTGCATTATCCGTCCGAAAAATGGTTTTCTATTCCTGAAGATAATTCCTTACCTAAAGGATTATTAACCCCAAACTTGCTGAAGTTTTATGATCCTGATAATGATCTATGTGCAACCGATTTAGTCGATTTACAATCGAGTCATAGTGAGCGGGGTATTTGTGCCTTACCATTTGAGCAACAATCTGATAAGCAAACGGTTTATGTGCCAGTTAATTTAATTGCTAATTTATATGCGTCTAACGGTATGTCAGCGGGCAATACTCGAAATGAAGCACGCGTGCAAGGGTTATCAGAAATTTTTGAACGTTATACCAAAAACAAAATCATAGCCGAAGCAATTAGCTTACCTCTAATTCCAACCGAAGTGATTAACCGATACCCAGCTGTTTTGGCAGCCATCAGCGCACTTGAAAGTGAAGGTTTTCCGCTTTATTGCTTTGACGCCTCATTGGGTGGTGAATTTCCCGTTATTTGTGTTGTGTTGTTTAATCCGCAAAATGGAACGTGTTATGCCTCATTTGGTGCACATCCTAATTTTGGGGTTGCCTTTGAACGAACCGTCACCGAGCTATTACAAGGGCGCAGTTTAAAAGATCTTGATGTGTTTTCTCCGCCAAGTTTTGATAATGATGAGATAGCGGATCTTAGTAATTTAGAAACACACTTTATCGATTCAAGTGGCTTGATTTCATGGGATCTATTTAAAGAGCAAGCCGATTATGAATTTGTGTATTGGGATTTTTCGGGTACCACAGATCAAGAGTTCACTAATTTAATGTCTATTTTCAATCGCCACAATACAGAAGTACTAATCATGGACTATGAGCATCTGGGCGTTTACGCTTGTCGTATTTTAGCTGTTGGCATGTCCGAAATTTACCCTCCTGAAGATCTATTACTTGCCAATAGCAACATGGCAATTGGCCTACGCGATCTTATTTTGTCATTACCTCATAAGAAATTTAGCACAAAACAGTATTTGGCAATGATTGAACAGCTTGATGATGAAGGTCTTGATGATTATGCACGCGTTCGTGAACTGCTTGGCATTGCAACGGGTAGCGATAATGCTTGGTTAACATTGCGAATTGGCGAATTAAAGGCGATGCTGGCCTTGGCAGGTAAAGACTTAGTGCAAGCACAACAATGGATTGATTGGACGGTTGAAATGAATGGTTCGATATTTACACCAGCACGTAATCATGCCTATCGTTGCTTGCAAACACTGGTTAATTTTATGATTGAGCGTGATCCTCAAGCATTTACTCAATACCAAAATGCATTTAGCAAAATGTATGGAAAAGATTGTGTTGATGAAATGTGGCAATATGCCAATGGTGAAAAAACATTTTTTGGCTTGGCGGATTTTGTCTCAGCCGATGAACTAGCCAATAACAATTTAGAGCAATTTGCAATGCATCAAAAGTTGTTAGCCGTGTATCATAAATTACATCAAGCGATGTTATAGCATCGCTATTAAAATTCCACCGAATCAATTCGGTGGAATAGTTAAATTTATCTGTTCATTTATCTAACTCGTTGATTTAACAAAAAAGCAGAAAAATAAAAACTTTAATAAAATCAATAGGTTTTCTGAACAATTTTTGGCTTAAAATTTAAGTACTAAAAACAAATCGAGATCTTCTGCTTGTGCTTTCGTTAAGCGATTAGTTCAACCTATTGAGATAAAAAGAAAAGAATAAAAAGCCTTGTTTACAGGTAGTTTTATAGATAGTTGCTCAACACATTGAGTTAACTAAAAAAATAGAATATAAAAACTCCAATAAAATCAATAGGTTTACTGAACGATTTTTGGCTTAAAATTTAAGTATTAAAAGCAAAATCGAAATCTTCCATTTGTGTTTTCGTTAAGTGATTAGTTCAACCAATTGGGATAAAAAGAAAAGAATAAAAAGCCTTGTTTACAGGTAGTTTTATAGATAGTTGCTCAACACATTGAGTTAACTAAAAAAATAGAATATAAAAACTCCAATAAAATCAATAGGTTTTCTGAACGATTTTTGGCTTAAAATTTAAGTATTAAAAGCAAAATCGAAATCTTCCGTTTGTGCTTTCGCTAAGTGATTAGTTCAACCTATTGGGATAAAAAGAAAGAATAAAAAGTCTTGTTTACAGGTAGTTTTACAGATAGTTGCTCAACACATTGAGTTAACTAAAAAAATAGAATATAAAAACTCCAATAAAATCAATAGGTTTTCTGAACGATTTTTGGCTTAAAATTTAAGTATTAAAAGCAAAATCGAAATCTTCCATTTGTGTTTTCGTTAAGTGATTAGCTCAACCTATTGAGATAAAAAGAAAAGGGTAAATAGTAGAAAACCACCAAGGTAATTTGCTGCCAACTGCTATAGCAATCCCCCCGTCCTTTAGGGGGGATATCAATTAAGCTTGTCTTGCGAACTCACTGGCTTGTTTAACCAGTTCTGCAGAAGGTGTTACGCCAGTGTATAGCACAAATTGTTCTAGTGCCTGTATTGTTGCAACATCTGCTCCAGAAATAATGATTTTATTTAGTTTTCTAGCATATTTTATCATGGGTGTTTCAACTGGCAATGCAACCACATCAAAAACAATATCGGCGTTGTTTATCATGGGTTGAGGAAAAGCTAATTCATCAGCTTCAACCCCACCAAGCATCCCAATTGGAGTGACGTTAATAATTAATTTCGCTTGCTGTGGTAATATGTCCTGCTCGTTTTTTACCCATGTGTAGTTGTATCGTTTGGCTAAAGCTTCACCTTTGAGTTGGTTACGCGCAACAATAATGCCATTTTTAAATCCTGCATCATAAAAAGCCCCAATCACCGCGTTAGCCATACCACCACTACCTTTTAAAACAAAGGGCGTAGTATGATCAATTTTATTGGCTGTAATAAGTTTAGCAACAGCAATATAATCTGTATTATAAGCTTTTAAGTGATAGTTGGTATTAACAATGGTATTCACCGATTGAATCGATTTTACCGAATCATCTAATTCATCAATAAACTCAATACAAGCTTCTTTATACGGCATTGAAATGGCGCAGCCTCGAATAGCTAAGGCCTTAATGCCATAAATTGCATCTTTTAAATTATTGGTAGTAAAGGCTTTATATAAGTAATTAAGATCAAGTTTTTCATATAAATAATTATGAAACCGAGTACCAAAATTGCTTGGCCTTGCTGAAAGTGACATACAAACCGTGGTATCTTTATTAATAATTCTTGCCATTTTTACTATTCCTTGTGATGATAAAGGTATGTTTTAGTTTTATTTTAACACTTTATTCAGTGGTTTTTTAGTTATGGTTGCCAATAATACCGGACCAAAGATTATTCAAGAGAAAAAAACGGTGAGTGCCATGCTCTATTTATATTGTCATAAACAGCATAATAGCAAAAATCATCAGTTATGTAATGAATGCAACGATCTGTTGCAATATGCTATGCAACGTTTAACAATGTGTCGTTTTGGTGAGAATAAAACGACGTGTGAACGATGTCCTAAGCATTGTTATCGTAAAGATTATAAACAAAAAATAAAGCAAGTCATGCGGTTTTCTGGTCCAAGAATGATGATTTATCATCCTATCATGGCATTGCGACATCTTTATAAAAATTTGTTGAGTAAGTAGTTTGTTAGCTAACAGTTACTATGCGGTAAATCGCATAGTAACAATTAGAGTAACCATTATGATATAAATAGTGCATATCGTGTTAAGTTTTCTATTTTTAAAATTTTATGCTAGCACTCACTATAGCGTGAAATTTTGCAGCGGGTATGCTTTCGTAGGCGGTTGTGTAGTTTTTATTTAATATATTGTTGATATCTAAACCAATTTTATATTGCCGATTATCGCCAAATGCCGTGCTGGTAGATAAATTTAATGTTGACCAACCACGATAACGATAAACTGATGAATCGCTACGCTGAGTTGCATTGCTGGCAAATCGCATAAATAGATCTGAATCAAGATCAAAGTGATCAAAATAGGCGTTGTGTTTTACGCCAACACTGCCAGTAAAGCGTGGGTTACCTGAATCATATGTAGTATATCGGTCAGTTTTAATCTGACGACGCAGATAATTGCCTTTAATATAAGGGATAAATGCAAAATCAAGGTATTCAATACTCAATTCTAAACCATGGGTTTTGGCTTTGTTGGCATTATTGTAATAATTAAAATTAGCCCCTGATGCGCCGTCGCAAATTGCAGTACCATTGCAGCTCATTTCTGTAATATAGTTTTTAGCTGCTGAATAGTAAATGGCCATATCAACTAACCATTTACTATTATTATAACGTAATCCAATTTCGTAATTATTTGACTTTTCAGCTTTTAATTTTGAGTTTCCATAAAGTGTTTGGCTTGCTGCTGAAGTTACAGCATAAAGATGAGAAAGCGTCGGGTAAACATAGCCTTGTGCAAAAGAGGCTCTTAATTGCGCATTTTTAATGCCAGAATAAGTTAACCCAGAAGACACAACAAAGTTATTATCACTGTCTTTCTTTTTACTATCAATTTTGTGTGTTACTAATGGTTGCCCGATTGTTGGTATTTTATTAATTGAGCTTGAACCACGTTTAAGTTTTGATGTTACCCAATATTGGCGAGCCCCTATATTCCATGATATATCATCAGTGATAGCCCAGTCGTTTTGAGCCAATAGCGAAAAGCTTGATTGTTGCCATTTATTGGCTAAATATTTGTGCTGACTATAACTGGCTCTTGGCGACGGCATTTTTGATACAACCGTATTATGTGAATGTTGATCAACATTGTCTTGTTGATATTGTGAGCCCATAATCAATCTCATATCTTTATGTAGAACAAAATCAGATTGGAATGTCATGCCATACGTTTTTTGTCCATCATTTGTGGCGGTATGGGGGGTGACATTCATTATCGGGCGTGGTGACACGACAACATGATTTATAAATTGTCGATTTAATTTTTGTACATAAGCATCGTAATGGATTTTTTTGAGGAATGAGTTATCAAGATCATAGTCATAAAATAGCCCCATTTTTTCACGTTGTAATTTAGGTAATTTAACAGAAAAATCCTTAATTGAAGGTGAATTATCATCTTTAGCAAAATAGGTTTTAGTATCAAGCTGGTAACTTTCAAGTGAAAGTCCAAATTTATGTTTGTCGATATTAAGCCCAAACCATGAACTTAAGTTCTCATTATCGAAATCAGTATTGTGCAATTTACCTTGATAGGCTTTACGATCGTTATTTTTAGCGTTAGAACCGCTAATTCTATAATCAAAAATACTATCGATGGTGCCATTAACGGTACCCATTTCGGTAAAGCCATCGGTGGATTTGTTATAAACAAGTTTAACATCGCCATTAAGCGGAGCGTTGTTTTTGCTCCCTTTACGTGTAATAAAGTTAACGACACCACCAATAGCCTGTGAGCCATAAAGAACGGAATGCGGACCTTTAATCACTTCTATTCGTTCAACGGATTCCATATCAATTAATACACCAGCACCAGAACCATGTCCTGAGCGGTGATATGTTACTTCTTGCCCATCAATTAACATTAAAATTCGCGCTGGAGCTTCGCCTCTGATCGTAATTTGCTTACGTCCAGCTAGTGAATTATCAGTAATTTCAACACCTGGAATATCACGTAACGCTTCGACAACAGAATCACCATTTTGTTTTTCGATATCATCACGATTAATTACGTTAACTGATACCGAACTATCCCATATGGTTTTTTCATTACGATCTGCGGTCACTATAATTGTGTCTTGTGGGGAAGTTCGGTTTTCTGCCGCAAAAGTATTTGTGCTTAGGTAAAGGCTTAGTAGTGTAATATATAATGTTGGCTTAATATAAATTTTTGAAGTAGCTAATTTCATTGTTTATTTTATCCTATACCAGCAAAAAGTTATTCAAATGATAATCTAAATAATAATTATTATCATTTGATATGTAAATAAAAAGCTTTTTAAATCAAAAAAGGCTTAACCTATTAATAGATATGTATAAAAATAAAAATTTGTTATTATTACAAACAGAATTTAAAATAGTCATTCAATCAAAATTCAGGTAAGTACATGTCTATTGCAGTTGTTGAAGTTAACCGTCAATCAGTTATTCATAATGTTGAATATCTTAAAAGTATAGCGCCTAATAGCCAGCTAGTTGCCATCATTAAAGCCAATGCTTATTCACACGGAATAAAAGAAATTGCACAGTTGTTATGTGATAAAGTCGATTATTTAGGGGTATCGAGAATTTCCGAAGCAATCGCGTTGCGCAATAATGGCATTAATGCGCCTATCGTGGCTTTGGAAGGTTTTTTCCCTCACGAAAGCATTGATGATTTGATTGATTTTAATATTCAACCTGTTATCCACAGTAAATGGCAAATCGATGCGCTGTGTTGCTCTCCTTTGAGTGAGCAAATTATTCCGTGGTTTAAACTTGATACAGGAATGCATCGGTTAGGATTTTGTATTGACGAGGCTAAAGCTGAATTTTATCGTTTAGCTCGTTGTTCAGTGGTTTGCAAGCCAATTAATATTATGAGTCATTTTAGTTCGGCCGATGATCTCACTTCTGAACAAACGTTAAAGCAAATAGCGCTATTTGATCAGTTTATTGCTTCAATTGATGACAAATCACTGATTGGAAAGCGTTCGCTTGCTGCATCAGGTGGTACATTGGCTTGGTCAAAAGCACATTATGAGGTGGTTCGCCCTGGAATTGCTTTATATGGCGTCTCGCCCTTTGAGGCGCCAGTTGCGGGGCTTAAACCAGCCATGACATTTAAATCTGAATTAATTGCAGTACGAAAACACAAAAAAGGGGAATCTGTTGGTTATGGGCAAATTTGGCGTAGTCAGCAAGATACCTTTCTTGGCGTCGTTGCGATGGGTTATGGCGACGGTTATCCTCGAAGTATTCCACAAAATACCCCAGTTTTGATTAATGGACGGAAAGTCCCCATTGTTGGCCGAGTCTCAATGGATATGATTGTGGTTGATTTGGGAATAAATAGCAGTGAAAAACCTGGTGACGAAGTCATATTTTGGGGACCTGAACTCCCTGTCGAGGAAATCGCTGAGCATACAGGTATAAGTGCTTACGAGTTAATAACACGCTTAACTTCACGCGCAAAAATTCATTATAGTAGATAAATAAGTTATGATTAAAAAAATATTTTTATACACTCTACTCCCCCTAGTATTAATTGTGGGAGGCTCAATTACTATTGGCTATTATTTTTTACACCAGTTTTCTCAACAGCAAATGCAAGTAAATGATGAAAATCAGATGTTTATTTTGAAGAAAGGCACATCTATGCATCAATTAGTTGCCCAAGTAAAAGAAAGCAAGTTAATGCAACAAGCTTATTTGTTACCTTATTTGTGTAAGCTAAATCCGTCATTAAAATCAATTAAAGCAGGCTCTTATCAATTACATCCACATATGACTGTTGAGGAGTTTTTGAGATTGTTAGTGTCTGGCAAAGAAAGTAATTTTTCAATTCAATTCATTGAAGGTAAACGCGCTAAAGACTGGTTGAAAGTAATTCAAAATACACCCTATATTCAGCAAACTTTAGTAGGTAAAACCGATGAAGAAATCGCGAAGTTGTTAGGCATTGACGGATCTATTGAGGGTTGGTTATCGCCCGATACTTACCGTTATACGGCAGACACGTTAGATATCAATATTCTCAAACGTGCGCATATGACGATGAAAAGTAATCTACAAAAAATTTGGGATAATCGAGATAGCAATTTACCGTATCAAACACCTTATGAATTATTGATTATTGCATCAATAATTGAAAAAGAAACAGGCGTCAGTTCTGAGCGAGCTAATGTGGCTTCAGTATTTGTTAATCGCTTAAATGCCAAAATGAAGTTACAAACTGATCCAACAATTATTTATGGTTTAGGTGATAACTATAAAGGAACTATTAGACGTGTCGATTTGACTGATACTGAAAATCCTTATAATACTTATGTTATTGAAGGATTACCGCCAACGCCAATCGCCATGCCAAGTCTTGCCTCGCTTGAAGCTGCGGCACACCCAGCTAAAACTAATTATCTGTTTTTTGTTGCTAATGGAACAGGTGGGCATACGTTTTCAAGTACTTACAGCAATCACCAGCAGGCAGTGAATGAGTATCGCCGAATGACTAGCGGTGGGAATTAGCGTTTTAAAAACAGCGTTAAATATAATTAACTCTGTAAAAGTATTTTATTTAAATACGTTCACTTTAACCATTACCGCATATTAATGCGGTAACTTTTTATGATTAAATCAATATAATTCATCAAGTTGCTTAATTAGAGAAAGTAGATGATTAACATTTTGTTTTTGCTCTTTTAGCGCTTCTTCAAAATAAGGATGTAAGGCAAATTGAGGTAAATTAGCTTTGGCATCAATTAGTGCTTGCATGCGTGGAATAAAAACCCATTGTAACCATTCGTGTGGTTGCATTGTGTCTAGAGCAAAGGGTTCTTGACTTAAAAAGGCATCTGGGTTTGGTGGCATTGTTTGCCATAAATTGATTTTTTGTAATTCTTTAGTTATTTTTTGAAGTTGATTCAGTAGCATATACTCTTGTGATTGTTGCATTAGCAAACTTTGATAATATTGCCAATCGAAACAAGGCCCTGGATCTGTTTTACGATCAGGGGCAATATCGCTATGCCCAGCAATATTTTCAATAGCATAGTGTTGTTGAAGTAATAAAGTGATTTTTGCGAGCTGTTGATATTGTATGCTAGTAAAGCTATCGGTATCGCATCCTTCCATTTCAATACCAATTGAAAAATCATTACAATTTTCTTGGCCTTCAAATACTGATTTTCCTGCATGCCAAGCGCGTTTATTGAATGGAACAAATTGAATAATTTCACCATCACGCCGAATAAATAGATGACTTGACACTTTAAGTTGATAAATCGAAGCAAAGTACGGGTGCTCCTCAGGATTAAGTTGTCCTGTAAATAGCTGTTCAACATAAGGTCCGCCATATTCATTGGGCGGTAAGCTAATATTATGGATAACAAGTAGCGATATCGGCTTATTGATTGGTCGTTCATCATAAAAAGGTGAAATAACTTGCTTAACACCCTGTAACCAACCATTAACAATTTTTAAGGACATATTGACTCCAACTTATCTGATCCGATGCCTAAATATTTTTGCGATCAGCTTCTCATAGCTTGCACATTTAAAGTAATAACTCATTGTGTTATGGATTTTATTTTCCACGCTTAACACTTCGTTATTATTCCACTTTTTTGTTTTGCTATAAAGACTCTTTCTATTGAATCATTCATTGATATTTTGAGGTATTTATGTCTAAACAAGCGGGTTTTACTTTATTTGAACTGATGATTGCTATTATTGTGATTGCTATTTTAACGGCTATTGGTGTGCCTGCTTATCAAGGATATGTAAAAAAAGCCGCGTTGACAGATATGTTGCAAATCATGACATCATATAAAACAGCCGTCGAAATCTGCGCAGTAGAACAAGGCAGTTTAACCAACTGTAGTAGTGGTAATAATGGTATACCGGCAAGCCGAACGTCTAATTATGTCACATCAATTACGGTCAATAACGGCGTTATTACCTTAGTTGGAACCAGTGCTTTAACTGGATTAACGGCCACATTAACACCAACAGTAAGTGCTACCCACGGTAATTTAGATTGGCACCGAGTTTGTACGACATCGCCAGCCGATGCTAGTTTAACCAGTGCTTGTGAAGATATTTTCAAATTTTGATGTTAACTCTTTAATCTTTTATGGATAAGGAAGCGCTTTTATGCAAGAAGATCAGCTCATTGAAAGTATTGACAAATTATTGCTTGAAGCATTAGATAAGCGAGCTTCGGATATTCATTTTGAGCCTTACCAGC
Organism: Gilliamella sp. Nev3-1; assembly: GCF_001690435.1. Classification (NCBI taxonomy): domain Bacteria; kingdom Pseudomonadati; phylum Pseudomonadota; class Gammaproteobacteria; order Orbales; family Orbaceae; genus Gilliamella; species Gilliamella sp. Nev3-1. The sequence goes on from NZ_LZHN01000018.1 coordinate 87,222, forward strand.
ATAGTTATCGTATTCGCATGCGTATTGATGGGGTTTTACATGATATGTTGTCACCACCTCTTGCGTTGGCTAAACAAATAACCGCAAGATTAAAAATTATGTCTAAGCTAAATATTGCCGAGCACAGATTACCGCAAGATGGTCAATTGAACATTGGTCGTTATACTATGCGTATTGCCACCTTACCGGTAATGAATGGTGAAAAAATAGTTTTAAGAGTTATGGATAATCATGAATCTGAACTAACCATTAATGATTTGGGATTAACAGATGAAGATCTTTTTCTATTCAAACAAATTTTAGACTATCCACAAGGATTGATATTGGTGACTGGACCAACTGGAAGCGGAAAAACGGTCACGTTATATAGTGCACTAAAGCAATTAAATAAAATTGAGCGTAACCTTTGTAGTGTTGAAGACCCTATAGAAATTCCTCTTGAAGGTATTAATCAAACGGCAATTAATCCCAAAGCTGGATTGACATTTGGTATCGTATTACGAGCCTTATTGCGACAAGATCCTGATGTGATGATGATAGGTGAAATTCGCGATCGTGAAACTGCCGAAATTGCTATTCAAGCTGCGCAGACAGGGCATTTAGTTCTATCAACTTTGCATACTAATTCAAGTGTCGAGGCAATAACTCGCTTAAATCAAATGGGTATTGAAAATTATCTACTTTCATCAAGTTTAAAATTAGTCATCGCCCAGCGGCTAGTACGGAAATTGTGTCCTCACTGCAAGGTGGTGGCAAGAGAACTAATTAAGTTAGACAACGAACAAGTGCCACATTATGTAGCTTCGGGCTGTCTAAGGTGTATTGGTGGATATAAAGGACGGGTTGGATTATACGAACTTTTAGTCATTACGCCTGACATGCAAAAGCAAATATTAGCTAATCAAGTTGTTTTGCCGGCGAATATGACTTCGTTAAAAACGGCTGGGCAAAAATTAGTTAAACAGGGCATGACAACACTAGCTGAATTAAACCGTGTATTAGGTGATACATAATGAAAAGGCTTTATTATTGGTATGATTTAGATTTTAACCAGCACAAAATCATCGCTAAATCGTCACAAGCTGTTAAACGGCAGTTATTGTTGCAAGGTAAAATTGCCATTAAAATTAAAGCAGGCGCAATTATTACCGCACGCAGTTTTAACTGTGCTGATTTGCTAATAATTACCAAACAATTAGCTACTATGTTAAAAGCGGGATTATCTATTATTGATACATTACATTTGCTAGTCCAAGAACAACCTAAACCGCATTGGCAATATTTGTTATCTGATATCAAGCAACAAATCGCTAAAGGTGAAGCATTGTCCCATGCACTACACCAACATCATTCGGTGTTTTCTCCTTTATATTGTGAAATTATTGCAGTTGGCGAGTTAACAGGACAACTTGATGAGAGTTTTGAACAGCTAGCATTATTGCTTGAAAAATCAATCAAATTACAAAAAAGTTTTAAAAAAGCAGTGCGCTACCCTTTGTTTTTATTATCTGTTGCGATGATCGTCAGTTTAGTGATGTTGTTATTTGTGTTGCCAAAATTTTCAGATATTTATCAAGATTTCGATGCTGAATTACCTGCTTTTACTCAATGTATTATTGATTTTTCCAACAATTTGCAACAAAGTTGGTTAGTGTGGTGTATAGGAATTATGATCAGTTATTTTTGTTATCAACGCTATTTTAAAATGCGTTATCGACTTCAAATTGAAGCGATGATAATAAAATGCCCTATTGTTGGTAAGGTGGTTCAAACTAGTTGTTTAACCCAGATTTTTCAAACCATTGCTATCACCCAAAAAGCAGGTATACCATTATTAACAGGTTTAGCTGCAACAACGAATATCACTTATTACAGCCTTTATCGTAATAGTATTTTACAGATCATTGCGGGTATTGAACAAGGTTATTCATTTAGTCGTGTTTTACACCAGCAATTATATTTTCCTAATTTATGCTCACAATTAATTCACGTAGGTGAAGAGTCAGGCACATTGGATTTAATGCTTGATAAGCTAGCAACCTATTATCAAGAGCAAAATCAGACCTTAACTGATAACTTATCGCAAGCTTTTGAACCATTATTAATGCTAGTGTTAGCCTTGATTATTGGCAGTTTAATTGTGGCGATGTATTTGCCTATTTTTCAAATGGGCGAGGTGATTCACTAATGCTAATGTTTATGATCACCTGTTTGGGGCTTTGCATGGGTAGTTTTGTTTATGTTGCTTATTGTCGTTATTTGCCATCAATGTCTACATTTCAGTATTTATGTTGTATTAGCGTTCAGCGATCCGCTTGTCCACATTGTCATAATAAACTTGAGTTTTGGCAATTGTTGCCAGTTGTTTCTTGGTTTATCTTAAGAAGTCGTTGTTATAATTGCAATGCCAAGATTTCGTTACGCTATGTTAGTGTCGAATTATTTGTCGCTGGTTTATTTACTATAATCTATGTCGATAAAGGTATGCATTTTCAAAGTTACATCTTAATGTTTCTTGGCTGCTATTTTTTACTGCTGGCGTTGATTGATTTTAAATATTATTTATTACCTGATATGTTTACACAACCGTTGATGTGGGTAGGTGTTATGCTTGCCTATTTTAACATCACAAACCTTGAGTTAGCCGATGCTTTACTGGGCATTTTTTGGGGATATTTATTATTAAAAATACCTGCTACATTATTTTATTTAATCTCTAAAAAAGAGGGATTAGGTGGTGGGGATATCAAACTACTTGCCGCATTGGGAGCTTGGTTACCTTATACATTATTACCCCTGCTGTTATTTTTTGCTTCATCATTGGGGGTTGTGTATTATCTTTTTTTGCGATATGCATTCAATCAAAATCTTACAAAGATTATTCCATTTGGTCCTTTTTTATTAATATCGGGTTATGTGAACTATTATTATTTGTAGGGAAACATCGGCTGGTTTACATTTTATGATTACAATAACCTACTAAAAACTTATAAGGCGCTTTGTCGAAAATCGTTTAACCTTTTTGTCTTTTGAATCGCTAACTATGTGCTGATTATGCTATATCGCCATTTAAAGCATATATCACTCTTTCAGCTTACCCATTCATTTGAGCGCTGGCAGTTTTCGTGAATGTTTGATTGATACAATAGTCATCATACGTTATTCAACAAATAAATATAGTGGAGTCTCAATTAATCACCAAACGGTATAGAATCCTGAATATTTTTTACAAAAAATAGAGCCTAAAATGTAAATAGTTGTGTAAATATCCCATAGCGAGCACACTACTCATGTAGAAAATTACGCAGCCTGCTTTCGTGTTTGATATGCAATGGCGTCAGGCTATTTAATTTCTATGAGATCTTTCAGCGTTATAAATGGACGACCAACATAAAACAGTTAGCCCAATTGGTGACGATGATTTTACTTTATGGATATAAAGACTATATTCCTTGTCTGAGAAGATGTGTGATGCCTATTCATTACAGCCGTTTCTTGAATTACTGTAAATAACACGAGTAATTCCAGCATATTATTGTTACTTGAAATTGTTGTTAAAAAGTTTCAGGAAATCTTACTTTTCAGTCAATTTTTGTTAATCAATATTGTGTTAAAAGTGCATAAAGTTATTATTTTGTTCAAAATATGCAACATATAACCAAAATTGATATTCATAGTAAAAATAGTTATTTTTATAAAAGTGGGAATCACGTTATAGTGTTGATAAAAACAGCGTGTTATGCTGTAAGTTAGTTACCCATTAAGGAATCACTCATGATATCAAATAGTATTAATGATCTAAAAAGTGAAATGATAGCATGGCGTCATCATATTCACGCTCACCCCGAAACGGCTTTTGAAGAAGTCAAAACTACGCAATTTATTATCGAAAAACTGCAATCATTTGGTATTACTCAATTATATACGGATTTTGCGCCAACTGGCGTAGTTGGTGTTATTAAAGGCAATAAAGAAGGGCGATGGATTGCTCTGCGAGCTGATATTGATGCATTAGATATTATTGAAGAGAATAATATCAATTATTGCTCCACTATCTCAGGCAAAATGCATGGCTGTGGTCATGATGGGCATACGGCAATATTATTAGGTACAGCCAAATATCTTAGTGAGCATCGTGATTTTTCTGGCACAGTTGTTGTTATTTTTCAACCCGCTGAAGAAAATGAGGGTGGCGCTCGAGTTATGGTTGAAAATGGTTTATTTGATAGGTTTCCTATTGAGGCTGTATATGGTATTCATAATCAACCTAATATGCAGTTAAATCACTTTTACATTAACCACGGTCCAATGATGGCATCATATGATGTATTTGAAATTAAAATAACGGGTATTGGCGCGCATGCAGCAGCTCCTCATTTAGGTAAAGATACTATTTTAACGGCTACTCAGATTGTGAATGGTTTACAGAGTATTGTTAGCCGTAATGCTGATCCACTTAGCTCATTAGTCGTTAGCGTGACGCAAATTCACAGCGGGGATACTTGGAATGTATTACCTCAGCACGCAGTGATTCGTGGAACGGTTAGGGCATTTAGTGCTCAAGTGCAAGATATGGCTGAAAGTCGCATTAAACAAATAGCAACAGGTATTGCCGCAACATTTGAAGCCAAAGCCGAAGTCGATTATCAGCGACGTTATCCTGCGACAATCAATCATGCTAAACAAGCCAAAATTGCAATGACAGCCGCTAAAAAAGTCGTCGGTGAAGATCACTTGATCATCGATCCCAATCCGTCTATGGGGGCTGAAGATTTTGCCTTTATGTTGCAAAAAATTCCCGGCGCTTATGTTTGGTTAGGTGCAGGTAGTGGTGCCAATTTGCATAATCCAGCATTTAATTTTAATGATGAAGTGTTAACAACGGGGGTAAGTTATTTTATAGCAGTTGTTAATCAGGAACTTGCAAGCTAATTTTAAAAGATAGGCATAAAGATAACTGGAATAAGCATTATCTTATTCCAGTTTATTGCTGAAAATAACTAAAAGGTCATTCGACTGTTATCATTTCCATAAACTCTAAATGGGGTATTTAAATCAATCCCATTATTAAGTACAACTTGGACACAAACGCCATTTTTTTCGTCTAATTTTGCAGCGGCTAAGACAATTCCACCTTCTCGCCAGCCACCAGCAAGCTTGTATTCAAGCGTGCTACCAATTTCAGGGAGGACATCACTGGTACCTTTTATTACATACATACCACGAGTATTAGCGCCGCGAAATTGCGCTCTTGCTACCATTTCTTGACCACAATAACAGCCTTTTTCAAAACTGATTGCATCATAAGATTGTAAGTTACAGGCTTGCGGTAATAACGTTGCCATATTGTTATCATCAATAATAGGATAGCCTGCTTGTAAATCAAGTTTTAACCACTCATCGCATGGTAGTAAATCATCTTGAATAGGCTCTGGCGTTACCATTATAACGCGCATTTGTGGTAAAGGAAGTTTGATATAGGTAATGTTATTTTCAGTAAAACAGTTGATATTACTTAATTTGTTTACAATTGTTGACGGAATCGCATTACCGACCAACCCAATTATATTCAAATCTTGGACTGGCTCAATAGTTACTTTAGAAAAAACAGCATATTTTGCTAGCTCAGCAATTTGTTTTTTTACAACGCTTTTACGCACGATATAGTAGATATCATCGCCTCGCTGAAATAACAGTAAAGTACTCCACATTCTGCCTTTATTATCACAATGAGCAGCATAGAGTGTTGCCTGTTCAGAAAGCCGATTAATGTCGTTAGTTATTTGCCCTTGCAGAAAAACTCGGTTATCTTGGCCTGAAACTTTAACTAATTGCCAATCAGCAAGGGAAGTTGGTTTAGAAAAAATATTGCTCATATTAGTACCTTTAGGTAATGAAGAATCCTAGTAACATGATGACTAGAAAAACTTAGGCTTTGAGTGTATATAAAAAATAAAAAATTAACAATCAAATCAACTAGCAATATTTAAATAAATAGGGATAGCTTATGAATATTATTCATGATATTGCAAAAATTAATTTTGTTAGCACCTAATTTTGCCTGTAATGTGCTTAGTTAATTGACTTTATTGATTTTGTTTACAAGTTGATGCAAAATGATTCAGAAAATGACAAATCAGTTACATTGGAGGCAACAACCATGGCAAAACTGTCAGGTGCAGAAATGGTTATTCAATCTTTGATTGACCAAGGCGTAAAGCAGATTTTTGGTTATCCCGGTGGTAGTGTTCTTGATATTTATGATGCAATTCACACGTTAGGCGGCATTGAACATATTTTAGTTCGTCATGAACAAGCAGCGGTACATATGGCTGACGGTTATGCTAGAGCAACAGGCGATGTCGGCGTTGTATTAGTTACATCAGGCCCTGGAGCAACCAATACAATTACTGGTATTGCAACCGCTTATATGGACTCTGTGCCATTAGTTATATTGTCTGGCCAAGTCGCCAGTAATCTAATTGGTAATGATGCATTCCAAGAATGTGATATGATCGGCATTTCACGCCCCATTGTTAAACATAGTTTTTTAATTCAAGACAGTAAAGATATTCCAGAAACTATCAAAAAAGCGTTTTATATCGCTTCGACTGGACGACCAGGTCCAGTGGTGATTGATTTGCCAAAAGATATTGTTAATCCAGCTAATAAATATCATTATCACTACCCAAAATCTGTCTTAATGCGATCTTATAATCCAACTATTCAAGGACATAAAAAGCAGATTAAAAAAGCATTAACGACGCTATTAACTGCAAAAAAACCAGTGTTGTTTATTGGTGGAGGCGCAATTGCCTCTGATGCAAGTCAGGAAATTAAAACGCTGGCTGAAAAACTCAATTTACCTGTTACTTCAACATTAATGGGGATTAGCGCTTTTCCTTGTACCGATAAACATTATCTTGGCATGATTGGTATGCATGGCGTCTATGAAGCCAATATGGCTATGCATAACGCTGATGTGATTTTTGCAATTGGTGCTCGTTTTGATGATCGAACTACCAACAATGTTGAAAAATATTGCCCAAAAGCCAAGATTATTCATATTGATATTGATCCTACTTCTATTTCTAAAACTATTTTGGCTTCGATCCCTGTGGTGGGCGATGCAAAAGTTGTTCTTGAAACGATGTTGTCAATGTTAGATGAATTAAATACTGCACGTGATCTTGATGCTTTGATTGATTGGTGGAAGCAGATCGAACACTGGCGCGCTCGTCACTGTCTAGCTTATAGTCATGAAGGGCAAAGCATCAAACCACAAGAAGCAATTGAAGTATTATATAAATTGACCAAAGGGGATGCCTTTGTGGCAACCGATGTAGGGCAACATCAAATGTTCACGGCACTTTATTACCCGTTTGATAAACCACGCCATTTTATTACCTCAGGTGGACTTGGCACGATGGGATTTGGTTTGCCAGCAGCGCTTGGTGTTAAGTTAGCATTTCCTAAAAAAACCGTTGTTTGTGTGACAGGTGACGGTAGTATTCAAATGAATATACAGGAGCTTTCAACGGCTTTGCAATATGGTTTGCCTGTACTAGTTTTAAATTTAAATAACCGTTTTTTAGGCATGGTTAAGCAGTGGCAAGATATGATTTATGCTGGACGACATTCGAGTTCTTATATGGAGTCCCTTCCTGATTTTGCTAAAATTGCAGAAGCTTATGGCCATGTAGGTATGGTAATAACTAAGCGTGAAGATCTTGAGCCTAAACTTAAACAAGCACTGGAAATTAAAAACCGTTTGGTTTTTGTTGATGTCATGACTGATGCTACTGAACATGTTTACCCAATGCAAGTGCGAGGTGGCGCAATGAACGAAATGTGGCTTAGTAAAACGGAGAGAACCTAATGCGTTATATATTATCAATTTTAACTGAAAACGAACCCGGCGCATTATCAAGAATAATTGGCTTATTTTCACAACGTGGTTTTAATATTGAAACAATTACCACCGCGCAAACTGAAGACCCAACTATGCATCGTATGACAATCCAAACCACAGGCGATGAGCATGTGCTTGAACAGATCCAAAAACAGTTGCATAAATTGGTTAATGTTTATCGCGTGCATGATTTAACCGAAGGACCACATGTCGAGCGAGAAATCATGCTAGTCAAAGTTGCCGCAAAAGGTGCTGATGCGCGTGACGAAGTAAAACGTTGTGCCGATATTTTTAGGGGATCGATCGTGGATGTCACCGCAACGCATTATATTGTGCAATTATCGGGCACCAGTGAAAAGCTAGACTCATTTTTAGCTTCAATTCGCGAAACATGTAATATTGTTGAAATGGTTCGATCTGGGATCATTGGTTTATCGCGTAGTGAAAGAACAATCAAATAACTGTATTTTTAGTTAATATATTTAATTAAGGCGCGTTGTGTGCCTTAATTTAAGCAAAAGAAAATTTGAAATCATTCATATAAAAAGAATAGGTGCTATTCATCTAGAATCGATAAGCCAGAAAAGGCTTATTTCATTGATATATTAAATAATATTCGTAATTTTACTTCTCGGCAAAATATTAGATAATACTCGACGTTATAAATATATTATTTAGGTAATGCTGCTTTTCATTTTATTTTGGCGATATTGAGCCATCAACTGAGTGTCGATAAACTTGATTATAATAGATTTAAATATATTCAAGGCGATAATTTTTACTGTTATCGGTTTACCTGCACCTGATTTTCCTCATCCCTTTATCAAGCATAATTTAGCAATAGTTAAATGGTTAAGGATTTCGGCTAACCAAAGACAGGTATTGATAAAGCATTGTCAACCGTCTGTTATCTGAACACTGTACTGACTTTTTTGGCCATAATGTTTTCCTCTGATTTTTATTTATATTATTGAGATGACTTTTACTTATTTTTTTCGATAATAATTTATGTCTATTCTTCGCCATAATTTTTCCAATCACTATAAACAATGTAAGCGTTTTTCCTGCAAATTGCTCAAAATTCATAAAATAAGTTGATAATGCAAATGATAATAGTTATCATTACTATTAATTTTTAGATTTGGTAAAACAATAAAAGATAGGAAAAATAATGAAATTCGTTAATCAATTAACCATATTCGGCTTATTGAGTACAGCATCGGTTATTGTTTGTGCTCAGGAAAATATTAAAGATGATACTAATATCGAGACCATGAAAGTTATCGCTAATGTTAAAGATAATAATGATCAGCGGATAAAAAAATCATCAACAGCGACAAAAATGCCTTTTGATATCAAAGATGTTCCGCAAACGATCAATTCAGTGAATCTTGAGCAACAGAAAATTTATGGGCAAAATGATTTAAATGTAATAGTAAATAAATTACCAGGGGTTGATACAACATATGATATGCGTGATGAGGGGGTAAAAATTCGCGGTTTTTCGGCAAGCTCTGGTGATATTTATCGTGATGGCGTTCGTGCTAGTGGGCAGGTTAGGCAAAGTACTGCAAATATAGAACGAATAGAAGTATTGAAAGGTCCTGCATCTGTGCTTTATGGACGTGGTTCGGGTGGTGGAATAATTAATATGATTAGTAAACAAGCTAATTTTGATTCACCAGCAACCTTAAGCTTACGTGGAGGTTCATGGGATAAATATGGCGGTATGATTGATATTAATCATATTTTGCATGATAAACTGGCGATGCGAATGACCATTGATCATCAATCAGATAAAAGTTTTCGTAAAGGGATTAAGCAAAGAGATACAATGGTGTCGCCAAGTCTACTTTATGATAATTTAGAGGGATTTAATTGGTTAGTTCAATACACGCATGATCATTTGTGGCGTAAACCTGATCGGGCGCCAGCTTATTATGATTTACCCAAAGGCGTATCAACTAAAACGTCTTATGCTCATCCAGATGATTATGTGAAAGATAATTTTAGTTCATTACGTTCGGTTATTGGATTTGAATTTAATCATGATTGGTTAATTAAATTAACGAATTTATACCGCCAAGCAGCTCAAAACTTCGATCACATTTATGCAGGTAGTTATTGCCATTTGGATGGAAAATTGAACAACGGTAAAGCTTGTGTTCATCCAGGGATGTTGCAATTTCGCCGCGCTTGGCAAGAGACAGCCAATAAAACCTATAGCAATACTGTCGATTTAATGGGAAAATTTAATACGGTCAGTATTGTTCATGATATGCTTATTGGTGTTGAATATAATATTGAAAAACGTCAGCCAAGATTAGCCTTAACAAGCGCTTATCCTGAGGCCGTTGATCCTTTTCATCCTCATTGGCATTCCCAAAAGCCTCATTACAATAAATTAAATACCAAAACTAACCATAAAGCAACATCGACAGGCTTTTATTGGCAAGATTTAATTAGTTTTACAACACAGTGGAAGTTACTCGCTGGATTACGTTATGACGATTATAAATTTGCATCAGACGATAAATTAAAACACCAAAATCGTTCATATGATGGACACACGTTAAGTCCTCGAGTTGGTTTAATTTGGCAACCTATAGAATCACAGAGTTTTTATGCTTCTTATAGTAAAAATTTTGCACCTTATGGCGGGCGTGGGCTTATTACTATATCTACTGACTCAAAAACAGTTTATGATGATAAACCCCAATATTCACGCCAGTATGAAGTTGGTGTCAAAAGTGATTGGTTAGATGATAAGCTTTCTTCTCAAATAGCCCTTTATGATCTTGAATTATACAACGTCCGTTATCAACCTGATGCTATTAACGATCCTTATAATTGGGCGGTTAAAGGTAGTGATCGTAGCCGAGGTATTGAGTTAAGCGTTATTGGTCAGTTGGCATCAAAATGGTATATAAATAGTGGTATTGGTTATCAACAAGCCAAAGTTCACAAAGATAAAAAAACACCAGCCAATCAAGGAAAATATTTGCCTAATACTGCTAAAAATAGTGGTTATTTAAGCATTCGTTATTTACCTTACGATAATTGGTTTACAGAATTGGAAGTCAATTATAAAGGAGCTATGTATAACGATGATAAAAATCAATTTAAACGTGCTGGTTATAGTGTATGGAATGCTGCGGTTGGTTATCAATTGCCATCCTTTGAGGTAACGTTGGCATTGACTAATTTGTTAGGTAAAGCATATTGGCGCTCAAGTAGTATGCCAGGCACTCCGAGAGCTTTCTTGCTGACTGCAAGTTATAAACTATAAAGTGATATAAAAAAACAAATACTGAATTATTTGAGGATTAAAATTGGTAAATAATTATAAGTAATATAATTCAGTATGTTGTTAATAAATTTAGGGCATTTAGACAAAAAATAAGTTAATTGGCATTTTTCTATACAGCACAAAAGCAAATAGTTTAATGTCGAATGTAGATGCTAATAATTTAGCAATTGAATTATTGTCTAAAAATTTCAAGTGAATAAAACATGAATTGAATAAAAATGTTTAAAAATTTTATTTTTTTCAATAAGATAAATTCCTTAATAGACTGTGTTATTCAAACAAAGGGTTTTTGCGAACATTAAAATGGTTAAAAATTGCTGATGAATGTATAAAATGCCACTAAAAAGAATAACTCGATTAATATAGGTATAATAAATTCTCAATGTATTAATAAAAAGTTGTTCCTTTAAAAAATAAATTTTGCTAACGCGCTTAAAGAAACAGTTAAAATTAATTATTCAATTGTGAGACAAAGTAGATTCTGTTATACTAATTTCCCGTCTGATTCATCGTATATTGCTTTGGTTTTTAAGGTTTAAAATCAGTGCGATATTATTCTATTAAATTAATAATGGTCTGGTATTAATGGTCACGAATTATATTTTTGTTACAGGCGGTGTCGTTTCTTCACTTGGTAAAGGCATTGCCGCAGCATCATTAGCTGCAATTTTAGAAGCCCGCAATTTAAAAGTCACCATGCTCAAACTTGATCCCTATATTAATGTCGATCCAGGCACAATGAGTCCTATTCAGCATGGTGAAGTATTTGTGACTGAAGACGGTGCCGAAACTGATCTTGATTTAGGGCATTATGAGCGCTTTATTCGCACTAAAATGACGCGAAAAAATAACTTCACGACTGGACGCATTTATTCTGATGTGTTACGTAAAGAGCGTCGCGGTGATTATTTAGGTGCGACGGTGCAAGTCATTCCACATATCACTAATGCAATTAAGTCACGAGTGATTGATGGCGCAAAAGGATTTGACGTTGCGATTGTCGAAATTGGCGGTACGGTAGGTGACATTGAATCACTGCCATTTTTAGAGGCGATCCGTCAATTAGCGGTTGATGTTGGTCGTGAGCATACCCTATTTATGCACCTAACGTTAGTGCCATATTTAGCTTCAGCAGGTGAAGTGAAAACTAAACCAACACAGCATTCAGTAAAAGAATTATTGTCAATTGGTATTCAACCCGATGTATTAATTTGTCGTTCCGATCGTATTATCCCTGCTCACGAACGCGCTAAAATAGCGTTATTTTGTAATGTGCCTGAGCGCGCTGTTATTTCGCTTAAAGATGTCGATTCTATCTATAAAATTCCGGCATTATTAAAATCGCAAAACTTGGATACCTTTGTTTGCAAACGATTTAATCTTGAATGTAAAGAAGCCGATCTTTCTGAGTGGGAGCAAGTCATTTATGAAGAAGCCAACCCTGTTGGTGAAGTCACTATTGGTATGGTGGGTAAATATATTGCTTTGCCAGATGCCTATAAATCTTTAAATGAAGCTTTAAAACATGGGGGATTAAAAAACCGTTTAACCGTTCATATCCGTTATATTGACTCAGAAGATCTTGAATCTCGAGGTGCAGAATTACTTCAAGGGTTAGATGCGATTTTAATCCCTGGAGGATTTGGTTATCGTGGTGTCGAAGGCAAAATTATGGCTGCTCGCTATGCGCGTGAAAACAAAATTCCATATTTAGGTATTTGCCTTGGCTTACAAGTGGCTATGATTGAGTATGCACGTAATGTTGCTGGTATTAAAGATGCTAACTCAACTGAGTTTGTTAAAGATTGTTCAAACCCAGTCATTGCTTTAATCACGGAATGGAGCGATAAATCAGGTAACGTTGTTCAACGCAGTGAAGATAGTGATTTAGGTGGTACGATGCGATTAGGCTCACAAATTTGTCATTTAGAACCAAATTCATTAGTATTTGATATGTATAAGAAAGAGTCAATTACTGAGCGCCACCGCCATCGTTACGAAGTGAACAATAATTTATTACCAGAAGTGGTTAAGGCAGGGTTAAAAGTCACTGGTCTTTCAACAGATAGGAAGTTGGTTGAAATCATTGAAATTCCAGATCATCCATGGTTTGTTGCTTGTCAGTTCCACCCTGAATTTACTTCAACACCACGAGATGGGCACCCACTGTTTAGTAGTTTTATAAAAGCTGCCAAAGCATATCAAGAGCAGCAACAAAAATAGTTTTGAATTAATATATATCAATATCTGTCATATAGAGGAAAATAACATGGCAAAAATCGTTAAAGTACATGGTCGTGAAGTCATCGACTCTCGTGGTAACCCAACTGTTGAAGCTGAAGTTCATTTGGAGGGCGGTTTTGTTGGTCTGGCAATTGTTCCATCAGGTGCATCAACAGGTTCTCGTGAAGCGCTAGAACTTCGCGATGGTGACAAATCTCGTTTCTTAGGAAAAGGCGTATTAAAAGCAGTTGAAAACGTAAATGGTCCAATTGCTAAAGCCGTTGTTGGTAAAGATGCGTTAGATCAAGCAGTAATCGACCAAATCATGCTTGACTTAGATGGCACCGATTTTAAATCTAACTTAGGTGCTAACTCAATTCTTGCTGTATCTTTAGCAACAGCTAAAGCAGCAGCAGCAGCTAAAGGTGTTCCACTTTATCAACACATTGCGGATCTTAATGGCACTCCAGGTCAATACTCAATGCCATTACCTATGATGAACATCATCAATGGCGGTGAGCACGCAGATAACAATATCGACCTTCAAGAATTCATGATTCAACCAGTTGGTGCTAAAACAGTACGTGAAGCAATCCGTATGGGTTCTGAAGTATTCCACAACTTAGCTAAAGTGCTTCACGCTAAAGGCATGAATACTGCTGTTGGTGACGAAGGTGGTTTTGCGCCTAACTTAGGTTCAAATGCTGAAGCTTTAGCTTGCATTAAAGAAGCAGTAGAAAAAGCTGGTTACGTATTAGGTAAAGATATTACTTTAGCGATGGACTGTGCAGCTTCTGAATTCTACAACAAAGAAACTGGTAAATACGTATTAAAAGGTGAAGGAAATAAAGAGTTCACATCTCAAGAATTCACTCACTACTTAGAAAGCTTAACTGAACAATATCCAATCGTATCAATTGAAGATGGTTTAGACGAAAGCGATTGGGATGGTTGGGCATACCAAACTAAAGCATTAGGTCACAAAATCCAATTAGTTGGTGACGATCTATTTGTTACTAACACTAAAATCTTCAAACAAGGTATTGAAAAAGGTATCGCTAACTCAATCTTAGTTAAAGTTAACCAAATCGGTACATTAACTGAATCTATCGCGGCAGTTAAGATGGCTAAAGATGCTGGTTATACTGCGGTTATTTCTCACCGTAGTGGTGAAACCGAAGATTCAACAATTGCTGATTTAGCTGTTGGTTTAGCTGCTGGTCAAATCAAAACTGGTTCAATGAGCCGTTCTGATCGTGTTGCTAAATACAACCAATTAATCCGTATTGAAGAAGCTTTAGGTTCAAAAGCACCATTTAACGGTTTAAAAGAAGTTAAGGGTCAATAATTAGTTTTTGATAAACTAAATTATCACTTATAAAAACGGTGACTAGTTCACCGTTTTTTATTTTCATATAATTTAATCCTGCTTAATGTAGGAATAGTTGCACCAACTAAGGTTGTGTTGTACTCTTACCGTTTGATTGTTTATGGCTTTTGAAAAATCAATATGTATTGATCAATGGCCTCCTAATAATTGATAAAATAACTAACTCGATTTAAAGCTCTACTTATGAATAATATTACGAATATGTCTCAGCCAAAAAGTAAATGGCAACTCTTTAACTGGCTTTATACTGGTAAACTACCGCTAAATGAATTATGGCTTAGCTCGACCTATCGTTATAAGTTTTTTTTAAGAACCTTGTTTTTAAGCCCAATAACGCTAAAATGGCTTGATAAATTAAGGCAGTACCCGCTACTTGGCTATTACTTTTCATGTCAAACAAATTTACCGTGTAAATTACAACGACCTTATTTAGCATCTTGCCTAAGTCAAAAAGCGCGGTATGATGCCTTAGTCTATCATTATGATTTTTTAGCAAAACAGCCTGATAGCTTGACTAAAGCATTTTACAACCCACAATCACCTTTTATACTGGCAGATATGTCGGTTAAAAATGAAACCAATATCCAAATTGCGGTTCAAGCTCGTAACAAATTTGCGAGGGAAGGTGAAATTAGCCTTTATTTTTATGATAGTGATGGAATTGATTTAGCAACATTAACATTTTCCATTATTGAATATCAAAACAAGCCCACTCTTTTCATTGCAGGATTACAAGGTACTGGCTACCCTGATGCACGCACGCGTGTACAAAAAGCAACTAAAGCATGTTATGGGTTATTTCCTAAGCGCGTTGTCGTCGAAGCGGCATTAATTGTTGCACGTTATTATCACTTAACACAAATTATTGCTGTAGGGAACAAAACTCACATATACAACAATTGGCGCTATAATAGTCGTCAGGAACGTATTTTGTCTGATTATGATGAATTTTGGTTAACTATTGATGGCAAACAAAATGCTCAAGGTTTATTTTTACTACCCAACCAAATTCATCGAAAATCAATTGAAGAAATCGCCAGTAAAAAACGTTCAGAATACCGTAACCGTTATACGCTGTTAGATCAACTTCAAACCAAAATAGAAGAACAATTAACGTCATTAAAATAAATTTGTTATTTTAATGCACTTAATTACTTCTAAAACGAATACAAATAAATCGCTTGTATTAAATTTACACAAGCGATGTTAAAATCCAATAAACCCATTTTTTATAGTATAAATACAAAAATAAACTGTTAAGGAATATAAAATGTATTTTGGTATTCTTATTGCGCTAGCGCCTTTATGTATAGGCTATCTGATTAAATTAAATGAACCGAATTGGATTACCAAAATTAACCAAACCTTAAGCTGGATGGTTTATTTTATTCTGTTTATTATGGGTAGCGAGCTTGCCCGCTTAGATAATCTTACTGCTAACTTACAAATTATTCTATTTTATACTGGTATTATTTTTCTATGCACATTTGGTGGCAATTTTATCTTTTTGATATTGATTGAGCGGTGTTTTCCTTCGCAAGCTTCAAGTACAGTTCAAACTTATGAATCTCGCTTTAAAATGATCTTAGAGTCATTACGTGTTTGCATTGCGCTAGCTCTTGGTTTTGTTGTGGGGTTATTGCCACTTTTTATTTGGCAATATAGCGAAGATATTACCAAGGTTGTACTCGTTTTTTTATTGCTATTAATTGGAATTCAACTACGTAGCAATAATATTTCACTAAAACAAATTTTGCTCAATAAAGTGGGGATCGTGACAACGGTTATAGTTGTCATTAGTGCATTTTTAGGTGGTATTATTGCTGCATTAATATTAGACCAGCCAATACATGTTGGGTTAGCAATGTCATCAGGATTTGGCTGGTATTCGTTATCGGGCATCTTAATGACTGAAGCTCATGGACCAATTATTGGTAGTACCACTTTTCTAAACGACATTTTGCGTGAACTATCTGCTATCATATTAATTCCAACTTTAATAAAACGCTATAAATTTACCGTACTTGGTTTATGTGGCGCCACCTCAATGGATTTCACATTACCAATGTTGCAAAAAGGAGCAGGGGTAACCATAGTGCCTCCAGCAATTGTTCAAGGCTTTTTATTAACATTGATTATGCCAATATTTATGACGCTATTTAATTATGGAATTTCTTAAAAAAATCAAATGTAATAAACAATATTAACCAACTGTTTTTATAAAAGATAGTTTAAAATATTCTCAATAGACCAAGGATCTGTGGCCTCTATCTATTTTGTGTAGGAGTGAACCTTTCAATTGCTTAAAATAGTATAATTTTAATACTGCTTTTCAAATAAAATTTGAAGCAAAATAGAGTGAAGAGACAAAATGATAACGATTAATACATTAACGCAAAATAAAAAACTATCCGATCCTGAAGAGATAATAGAATTTTTTGATAAGATTTGTGAATGCGTACCTTGTGAATCAGAACTACACATAAAACTGGAACGAAATGCTTTTTATGCCTTTGTTGTCATTAATACTATTTGCCACTGGCAAAGTGATGGTTGGTGTAATCTTTTATGGAATTTTTCTATAGCAAAATATATTGTGCCAGCAATGCAAGCTGTCAATTTATCAGCAATTGCGGAAGCTATTGAACAGGTCGAACAGACCTATCCTATTTCCTATACAGAATGTAAAGACCAAGCAGAATTATTGGGGTTAGCTAATTTTATTGAAAACCCTCGACGAAAGCGCAAATATATATATTCTGAAAGACTATTAGCTATTTCACAAGAACAACGCCAAATTTATTCACAAAATTTTAATACTAAACTGAAAATATTAGATGATTTAGTCACACCTTTATGGGATTATCAAGCGCCAGAACAAGAAATTTGGCAACCTGTCATTGATTTTATAAATCAACATAACACCCATTAAATCTTAAAACATGCAGTGTAATTTTTTTATGAATTTTTTAGGTCATGATAAAGTATTTGTCTAGTGATATTGCTTGTAATAGGAAAAATACAATATTAATTTAGGCTGTTGATGATGAATAAAGAGTGGAAACCATTATTTCAAATACAATTGATTCATGTCATTAATAAATTACGAATTCATGGGCTTCATATTGGTGCGCCTGATTCAGTTATTTATGAAATAATGGGAGAGCCAGAGTTGCCTACCACAAAACTAAATAAAAAATCAAAAATATATTGTCATATATATGGTAATGTTACTATTTATTCAGAAAATAACATTGTGATAGCGATAGATATTGATTTGCATGGTGTTAGAAAAAAAATAGTCGATTTTGGCGAAGTAGCTAACTGGAAACTTAATGATTGGCTGGCATTATCTAAACAAAAAGGCTGGCATGTTAATAACATATATGATGTGATACAGCTTGAAGGAAATGGCATCGTTATCGGTTTATCTCAAGAAGGTAAAGTAGGCGTGGTATCAATTAGATAATACGTATCAATCAAAATATATCATTTGATAAAGGCATGACTGCCACGGAAATTAAACATGCAGAAGAATATTATCAAATTACTTTTTCATCTGAATTAAAAGCATTTTTAATGGAAATATTGCCCACTTCGCCCGGTTTTTATTATTGGAATGATTATACGCTTGAAAAGCAAAACTACATTCGACAAGCCTTACATGCTCCTATCCATGCGCTTTTATTTGATATTTAATATAATCATTTATGGTTACCAAATTATTGGGGAACCGAGACAGAGAAACGAGAAGATAAATTAACAAGAGCGACACAACAATTGCAGAAAATACCTAAATTGATTCCTAGCTATTTACATCGCTATATTCCCCAATTATCAACGCAACAATTAGCCCCAGTTTTATCAGTGTAGCAAATTGATATTATTTATTATGGCACAAATCTTTAGAACTATTTTGATTTTCAATTTGGTAAAATAAATTGCTCAGATATTGATATTTTCAAATATAGCATCAGCACCTTTTTGATTAGAATTCATTGAATAACATTGCGTATATTTTTATGTGCGCATTTTTATTAAGCACATAGTTAAATTAAACACATAACATTAAGCATGTTATCACAAAAAATAAAGCTGTTGCTGTAGCCAATTTATTTATAGGAAAATTAAGATATGAATATTAGTTTAGTTATTAACGAGAAACCTCCTGAATTGGATGAATTTTTAGATCAGGATGAAATGGAGCTATCCTCTTTTGAATTTGCTCTTGTTGAGTTATCTCAATATATTAATGGATTGATACATATCACATTTAAAAATGGGTTAAACGTTACTTTAGATCTGTTTTCTGATTTTTTGATCTGTTTAGATGACATTATTAACTCAATAAATGCGGCCAAATTATCACACACTAAAAAAGAAACAATATGGTTTTGTGAACAAGGATCTGATTTTTATTTATACTATGAAGTGAAAGATGAAACGATCCTTTTATCATATAAACAAGGTAAATCTACTGGAATGCCGAATAAATTACTACATGATTTTTCTATAGAAGTTGATTCATTAGCATATATTAGAAATTGGGAAAACATTTTTCAGGCGTTAATAATCGTTTTTGAAGAAAAACTTCAAAAGAAAATAGCTATCCCTTTTTGAACATGAATAAATATAAACGTATTTTCTTTTCTATAAAAAGTTTAAATACAAAAATTGAATCGATAACACAATAAATAATTGAATAAAAATTTGGGAGCCAGATATGGTTAAAACAATACATATTGACGTTGATTTTAATGGGATAATTATTTTTGATTATCCAGGAATACTGACTCTTTTTGGCGGGAAAATAGAGAATGGAAAAAACATTCTTCAAGAATTTACAACCACAGATAAAGGTGATTTTGTGCTTGATGAAGGTATTGCCTTACCTATCATGGGGATTGATGATGGTGGCTATATCGTTCGATTGTTTTTAAATGAAATGCCCAGTAATGATGATAGGCGTGTAATATTCAGTGATAAATATTTTTATCTTAATATCACTGGCGATTTATATATTGCCGATATGGCAACTTTTTGGGAATGGGAAGAATATACTGGTTGGAATAAGGCTAATATTCCCAAAGGCACCTATAAAGTCAACTTAGAAGGCGTTCATTTAGAAAAAGACGGCGATATTCAATATTGTTATGATTTAATTTTAGAAAAAATAAATAAGCTTGGTATAAGAAAAATTGAACCGCGCTCAGATGCTAGACTAAGCAAGTGATTGATGATAGGGTAATTACTGCGCTAAAACAAGATGTAAGTATATTAATAATATTATTATTTACGATAAGATAAAAATAAAATTTATAAAAATTAATTAGATACTAATCCATATGTTAAATAGGGGTAACAATATAGACAGCTTAAGTGTTGATGTTAAAATTGACTGGAAGCCTATACAACAAGGTGGAAAAAAGGCAATTCCAATAAATATAAAATATTATGTAATTACTCAGCCAATGAAAGGTAAAAGTGGTGATATGTCATCTTGGTCATTAGTGTTAAATGTGCAACGTTGCGAACTATTAGAACCCGACCAAAGAGTTGGCTTTGGAAAAGCCTATTTTTTAGTAGAGGATGCACCAAGTTTTTTACTCGAAAAAGGATTTACAATGAATATTTATGAAGGTTATAAGCTAGTTGGCAAGGTTGAAGTGCTTCAACTTCTTCAACTTCTTCAACTTCTTCAGCTTTTAAACAATAATCGACAATATTATTATAAACGCTAAAATATTTAAGATGTTATCTGTATGGCAATGGTTAATAGCGGTCTTTAAATATTCGACTGCTGCCTTTTAATTAAAAATAGAGGGGATATGAATACAAAAGAAATACAAACAAAATACGGTATTATTTATACACGAAATGCATTAATTTTATCTGAGGTTAAATTAGAATGTTATCCATTTACCTTGGTTGTTGATACGTCATTGTCATTGGCAGGTTGCAAACCAGAGATTTTAAATGTTCCTGAAGTTAAAGTGACATTTATGTTTAATGATATTGACCGTTTGTCTATTTATGAAATAGATGAGTATCCCTACGAAAAATATTCAAAATCTAGTTTTGATTTAGTCGATGAAGTTCATAAAGCAGGTAAACAACGCATAATACTTAGCACTTATGATCATATTTTTGATGTAATTGGTAGGTATGAAATCAAATATTATTAATCTATAACATAAAACCGATTATTTACCTAAATCACCTTACTAAACATGGCAAAGCGCTGAAAATACAAGTATTCAGCATAACTAATCTAGGTTTATTGTTAAAAAAATAACAAAAATAGACTAAAAAAAGGTTACATAGAATAAAAAATAATCTTATCTTAGCTAAAAAATACCTTTATTTTTCGGTTTTTTAATACTTTCTAAAGGAATTTAGGTAAATATCATGGAGCTTGCTGTTAGTCGTATTGCTTTAATCATCAATCGCTTTATTCAATATCCCTTTTTTGTCTTTTATAAGTTAAACGGGTTTTTAGCTTTGTTGGTTTTATTGCGCAATGCAAGGAGCAGATTATGCTAGCTATGCCACTGTCTCAATGGCGCACGATTACCGCTACCTCTGCCATGCCTTTGTATGCCGTACTTTCTAACGTCAGTGATGCGCAAGCGGTTAAAAACTACTATATCACTGATGGCTCACAAACGCCCTATGGTCTTTATAGTGGTACTCCTTACGAGCACTGGTTTTCTGTTATGCCTATGCTAGTGAGACTTGATGAGCATAGCCCCTTTTTAGATTGGATTAATAACACTGAGCACAAAGACTGGGGCTGGCTGGCACGCTCTCATTTACCCTTTGCAGACATCTGCGCCCATTTACGGAGCTTAACCCAGGCCATTATGCCCGATGGTGAAACGGTATTTTTTCGCTACTGGGATGGCGAATATTTGTCAATCATGCTTGATTATTTTACTGATAGCTGGCAAGACGTGCTGCCTGCTTTTGCTTTTTACTGGATTAATCATCAATCACATGTAGTGCATGTACCCGTTGAGCAAGCGGTGCAAACTTCGCCTTGGTGGCAGGTGCCAGAATCATTAATAAAAAAATTGGTAACCGATAAAGAGGATCTGCTATTAGAGAATATCTTACAAACGTTACAAGAAAGTTATCCGAAAATATATTGGGCCTATCGACATGATATTTTAGAGAGAAAAGTTAAACGTTTATTACAATGTAATCAGGGTAAAAGTGACGTTTGGAATTTCATTTTACAACAACTTCAATCATAGGATAACAAAATGACAGAGGACATCATTGCTCCCCCCTTATCAGAGCCTGTTATCACACCCGATGTACAAGCAGAAGCCAATAAAGTCATAAATGAGGTTATTACTGATTTTAAAAATTGCCTTAATGACTACAAATCACTAACCGATACTAGATTTATCGGACGCTTTTTTGATATGGATCAGCAAATTAAGGTGGGTGATATGGAAATTATTCAAAATGTCCAAAGTCGCGCACGAATGGATGGGGTGACCACCTGCCCATTAAGCGGCGAGCTGGTTATCATACATACGTTTCAAACCGCAGGTAAAACCATTCCAATCCCGAAAACCAAATACCGGGTATATGAGGTGGAATCAGGTTATATATGGGATAGTGATAATTACGTCAGCGAAGGTAAATTAGATGATAATGGTAAAGCTGTCTTAAAATTAAAGCCAAATCAAAAATATAAAATTATGTTTTATCCCAATCTTACAAAAAAAGATTTAGACAAGCTCTATGCTTCTTATGATGGTTTAATCAGTCAATATGCAGATTGGTTAGAAAAAAACTGGAATAATCGGCAAAAGCAAGAATGGGAAGCTTATATTGCTAATGGTGCATCAATAGATTGGGTCGAGGCATGTAAAGAGTTTGCTGATGGTATCTGGACGACGTTAAAAGACATTTGGAATTTAGTGTGTAAATTATTTGATATATTTTGCCATCCTTTAGAAAATGCAAAAAAACTGAAACAACTTATCGGTGATGGCGCTGAAAAGTTAATTCAAATGTATAATGAACATAAAGATGAAATAGGCGATATGCTAATGATGCTTAAAGATGAAGCCATGCTATTTATCTTTTTTAATGCAACTTGGTGTCTTTTCAAATTGTTAACCCCCGAACAATTAGTTAACTTTAGTGCCAAAATTGTAGGGCAAGTATTAACCGAAGTGATTATTGCTATTATTTTACCGGGCGCAGTTCTAAAAAAAGGATTTGATATAGCAATGAACTTTGCTTGATAAGAAGGATTATAATAATGAAAAAAAAGGTAGCAAGCACATCAACTAAAGAGCTTATTGAAGCGCTAGAAGAGTTAACCGACATCGCTAAGCAAGCATGTAAAAAACATGTCAAAGATAACCATGAAATAATTCACAGTGGTGGCGTGGATGTTAATGCACACAAAACGGCAACAACCCATAGCAATGCAACGGGTGTAACTGAACATGGCAGCGTTGCTTCATCGGGGGGGAATCCACAGACAAAAATAGAAAATGCATCGTCACATATCACCGACACCCCAGAGGCCGGTAAAAATGCCAAAGGGCAGGCGGTTTCTTCTGATAAACAGACGCCTCATGATGGTGACCCCATATCGTTATTAACTGGCGAAGAGCTATTATCGGTTGAAGATGGTCACTTAACGGGTATCGTGCCTTTTATTTGGCAACGTTTTTATCGTACCAGTGCTGTTGAATTACAGCAAGGATTGGGCTATGGCTGGTCGCACTTTTTAAGTCAACATTTGGTATTTAACAACGATAGCATCACATGGTTAGACCATGAAAATCGCCAAGTTAGCTTTCCCTATCCAACCGAAAAATACACACAGAGATTAAATAGCTTATCAGAAGCCATGTTGTGCCAAGGTGAACAAGATAATGAGTTTATCATTGTTCAATCTAATCAACCTTTTTTAGTGTTTAAACGTGCAAAAGAGGGGACAACAGCTTGTTTGAAACGCATTATAGACAAGCATAACAATGCCATTAAGGTTATTTATAACGCCAATCGGCTACCTTCTGCCATTTTATCACCCGCAGAGCAACCGACGCGCAAGTTAGTCTTTATTTATGAAAATGAAATAGACGCAGCGACTAATGAAAATAACCCAAGCACCCCGAATACTAATATAAATTTAATCCAACAAGTTGAATTACACACCCGAGTCGCACAAGAATGGCAGCGTGTTTCGGTGCTAGCAAAGTACACTTATAACACGCTTTACCAACTTGTTGCGGTGACGAATGCCGCAAATGAGACCGAGCACTATACTTATGATGATAAGCATGTTATTCAATCACGGGTCATGGCGGGTGGGGCAACCTTTTATTGGGCATGGCAAAATGAAGGTAAGCAGGCACGCTGTTTACGGCAGTGGGCGAACTTTCCTCAATTGGATAGTCAGTATCAATGGAATGATGAAGAAAACAGTGTCACGATAATCCACCAAGATGGCAGTAAAAGTTATTATAAGCATAATACCCATGGTAAATTAATCCAAAAAATATCTGCGGCGGGTCATGTACAAAGCTACGAATATAATGATAAAGGGCAACTGACAGCTGAAATTGATGGCGAAGGTCATATTACCTATTATGATTATTCCCCCATCACTGGCGCGTTAGATACCATCACTTATCCCGATGGGCATAGTGTTCATTATGACTACTTGCATGGGGAAATTTATACCCTCACTCAGGGTGATAAAGAGACTTACCAACAATGGCGTTTTCGGCGTGATAGCCAAGGGAACTTACTGGAGCTAATCGACCCTCAAGAGCGCAGCACGGTATATCAATATAATGCTCAAGGTAAGCCCATTTTTATTCAATATCCTGACCAGAGTCACCAACGTTTAGTTTGGTCAGAGCAAGGGGAATTATTAGAGGATAACTCTTCAATTCAAGGTTTACGCCAATTTGGCTATGATGCTATTGGTCGCTTAGAATGGGAAAAACAACAAAACGGCAGTACCACACACTACCGTTATGATGCGTTAAATCGAATTACCCAAATTATCTTACCCAATAACACCACCCGTGAGTATCGGTATAATGCTTATGGTAAAGTGATTTGGTTTAAAGATGAAATGGGCAAAATCACTCAATATGATTACGCCGCACCGTTACACCTACTCACCCAATTACACCAACCTAATGGTGAAAAACTGGCTTTCCAATACGATAATGGGCATTTACAGATTAGCCAAATCACCAATCAAAAAGGGGAGCACTATCAATTTCGTTACACAGCTGATGGATTATTAAGTGAAGAAATTGGTTTTGATAATATAAAAACCACGTACCATTATAATAAAAACAACCAACTTATTGCCCGTTGTGAATACGGAGATGAACATCAATCTGAGCCATTTATTACCCGATATGAGCGTGACAGCCTTGGGCGATTAATTCAAAAAATATTACCGGATGGAAATATTGAGCACTATGAATATGATACTATCGGTCGCTTGATAGCGGTAAAAGATAACGAGAATGTATTAGGTTGGGAATATAACAAAAGTAATCAACTCACAGCCGAACACCAAAACTGGGCGACTATCCGTCATCGCTACGATGAAAACACCGGCTTACTCAATGGCACTAAACTGCCCGATGGGCAATGGTTAGAATATCATTACAATCAGGGTCAGCTACTGGGAATGACACTCGACCACCAGCCATTAGCCGCTTTTCGTTGGGATAAACAAGGGCGAGAGTGTGAACGTCGTCAGGGTAATGGGCTGGTTAACCGTTACCAGTATGACCCACTAGGGCAACTTATTGCCCATCAACGTTATCATGGTTATGATATTAGCACCCAGACCTCGCCAACGCCAATTTGGCAACAGCAATATCACTACAATCCTAACGGACAGCTTGCTGAAATTACCGGACATCAGCCACGCCGTTACCGTTATGATAACGCTGACCAGTTACACACCGTAACTTACCCTGAGGTCAATCCCGAGCAGCATCATGCTGAAAAAGTCGAGCAGTTTGATTATGACGCAACGGGCAATAAAATCAGTGAAACCCAAGCACTAGCCCCCACGCCTTTTCATGCCAATATCGCCAAAGGCAACCGATTAACCTTTTTTAGTGATAAACACTTTGAATATGACCGCTTTGGTAACCTAATTGCCGAAAAGCGCGGAAAAAACCACAGTCTAGTTACCCACTATGAGTACGACTGCCGGCACCGGTTAATCAAAGTGATTAAACCAACGGGGCTTATCATCACCTATACTTATGATGCCTTTAACCGTCGTACCAGTAAAACCGTAGATGGTAAAACTACCGAGTTTATCTGGCAAGGTAGTAAACTTATTGCCGAGACCGATAACGATAAACATTGGCAAAGCTACCTTTACGAGCTAGACTCTTACCGTCCCTTAGCCCTTGTGCACGGCAATGCCCAACAAGATAATATCAAACTCTACTGGTACCAAAACGACCACCTCGGCACACCCATTGCCCTTACCGGCAGCTTAGGTGACACGCTCTATGAATGCCAGTATAATGCTTATGGTCAGATAATAAACGAAACCTACCATCAGGACGATATAGATTCCCTGCCGAATAATCCGTTAAGGTTCCAAGGGCAATATTATGATGAGGAAACAGGACTTCATTACAACCTAAACCGCTATTACGACCCGTTTACCGGCAGATATATTACTCAAGACCCACTTGGTATACAGGGTGGCTTAAATAGTTATCAATATGCCGGTAGTGATCCGATAAATTGGATAGATCCGTTAGGATTGATTAAGGTTGAAAATAATGGGTTTGAGGAGGTTGCTGGAGAGGGAGCCAAAAGCTTACAACAATTAGCAAAAACAGAAATGGACAATCTAGCTGCTCTATATAACAATAAAAACATTCATCCTAAAGATTTTACCATTTCAGTAAATGGTAAAATACTCGTCGCCGATAAAAATGTCAGTATTGGAGCACCGGTATTCACTGGAGCATCTGAGGCTGATGTTATGGCTTATTTTAAACGTCTATCTGGTGTTGATACTATGCCAACAGCAAAAATTATTCCGGGGAAAGGAACGATATATTCAATTAAGATCACAGAAGGTCCCAATGCTGGTAGTAATATTACGTTAAGAAATTTTTCCGAATCTGTAGCACAAACTAAAGCAAAATGGACTATAGATATCAAAAACCCGAGTATTAATAAAGGAAACAGAGTGGAGATGAAATTTCAATGAATTTTAAAAAAATTTATAATTCTATTTTAGAAAGTGCTTTTGGTTATTCAATGGGCACAATGTGGCAACATTTAGATAATTACACGAAAGATATAAAAATACCCTACGAAATAAGAAAAGATTTATTTTTTAGAATATTAGAAAAATTAATAAAAGATGGACATATTAGATTAGCTAGAAATGGAATTTTTTTATCTGGCACAATTGAAGAACAAATTAATTCTATTAAGAATATTTGGCCTCCTTACCCTCCCGATAACGAGGATGATGATCTAGATGATGTAGGTATGTGGTTCTATGTGAAATTAAATTGCGGCATTGTTTGGATTACCAGTAATGGTCAAGAGGTTTGGACTTAAATTAAAAAATT